>JBBSFA010000149.1:0-6856 GCA_038239185.1 Elainellales cyanobacterium
AGCAGCCAGCTATAGATGAACATCACCACGATGTAAATCACCGAGAAGATGGCATCCAAAACCACCGTCAATGCCGTCCCGGTCAAGAAGGAGCGAATATTTTCTAGCTCGTTGATCCGAGTCGCCAGTTCACCCACAGGGCGGCGTTCAAAGTAGCGCAGCGGCAGTCGCAGCAGGTGATCGATAATCTCTGAGCCGAGAGACATATCGATCCGGTTGGTGGTATCGACAAACAAATAGGTTCGCAGGCTGGTCAGCAGCGCTTCAAACACAGAGAGCACCAGCAGCAAAATCCCCAAGACATGCAGGGTTTCGACACTCTTCTGAATGATCACTTTGTCAATGATCACCTGAATCATCAGCGGGTTTGCCAGCGCAAACATCTGGACGAAAAACGAAGCAATAAAGACCTCGATCAGCACCCGCCGATGCTTTTTGATTTCGGGCAAGAACCAATTTAAGCCAAACCGCTTTTGCGGCGTTTGTCGGGTCGCTCGCAGCAGCAGCACATCGCCTTTCTCTTGCCAAGTTTCAATAAACTCAGAGGGTTTGCGCCGGACAATGCCTAGCTCTGGCACCGCGATCACCATCTCCCGCTCAGTAATTTCGTACAGCAGGACAAAGCTGTTCTGCCACTGGACGATCGCCGGAGCCTCCAGCCGTCCGACTGCGTTTGCAGGAACAGAGATGAGCTGGGCTTGCAGATTCATCATCTCGGCAACCGCGCCGCATAGCTCCAGCGAAATGCTGCCGCTGCGCTCCATCTGGTTCTTCATCACCCGTTTCACCACATCCCTACGGAAGGGCATATTCAAGTGCTGAGTCAGCATTTGCAGGCAAGCCATCGCCTCGCCCAACTGCCCCTTGCCTCGGATAAACGGATACTTCTGTGCCGATCGCGGTGTTTGCGCGTCTAACAGATCCGCGTCAAGCTCTGGAGGGCGATCGGGCGCGTAAGGAATTTCGGTTTCGGAGGGGTCGATCGGCTGAGCCTCTGCGACGTGACCATCCAGCGGAATTTCTGCTTCGACAAAGCTAGGCAACCCGATGATGCGGGCAGGTCGTTCGCCTGCGACTTCCAGTGAGCCGCCGTTTAAACTCTCCACCTCTAGCCGACTGCCTACCGGATAGCCTGCCAATGTGCCACCGCCGCTCACCAGCCACAGCCGATCGCGCTCAAGCTGACTGGCAGGGGTCCGACCGGGGGGCAAGTTGCAGACCACCGCCTGATCGACCACGTCCAGCACCACATCCTTCAGATCTGCATCGCCGATCGCCTGCCGATGCAGCTCCGTGCCCAAGAGGTCAAATAGCTCAATTACAGGGCACTGGTTGCGGAAAGCTGTTGCCACCGCTGGCTCTCGTTCCAGCAAAGCCAAAAAGTCCAGCGCAGACATGGTGAGGCAGATGGTTTCCTGAGAGGCGATCGCCGTTTCACAGGGAACTCCCCGAATTAACCCCACCCAACCCAGCACCGCACCGGGCGACAAGAGCTGTAGCGTTACAGGTCTTTCGGTGCGCGGATCGTAACCCAATAGCCGCGCTTGACCTTCATAAATAATTGAGACTTGAGCGGGCATTTTGTCCCGCACTACGATCGCTTGCCCCATGCGGTAGCGCAAAAGTTGCAGTTGCTCGGTGAGATAAGCCATCCCTTTTTCCGAGAGCCGATCGAAGGGAGCAGCCGTTGCTAAAAATTCCTGAACCGTGGCTTTGGTGTACGTCATGAGACTGAGGGGGTAACAGCAGAACTAGGGGGGATCGGGGTAGAGGCAAGATCGGCAGTAGAAGCGGGAGTTAGTGCTCCAAGCTGACCAAGCTGTTCTTGCAGCCAGGTGCCAAAGCATTCGTTGAGCAACCGCTGCCGCATCGCGTCGTCCATTTGGGCAGGAATAAATTTTTCGAGGCGCACCAGCACCAACCATTCGCCCACGCGGGTCGGTGGATTCAGGTGTCCGGGCTGACTTAGCGACAGAAGCTGCGCCAGCGTTGGGTGCGGGACACTTAGCTCCACGGGACCAATGAGTCCATCCGTCTGGGCTTCGGGACCTTGAGAATAAATTCGGGCTAGCTCCGCAAAACTTTGCTCACTTTCCAAAATTCGGAAGTAGAGTTCTTGAGCGATCCCGATATCCTGAGTCCGAATCAAGGAATAAATTACCCGATCGAGCTGGTTTTTGCGGCTGAGAAAATAAGACTCTAATTTGGATGCCCAGGTGCTGTGTTTGAATTTTTCAACGCGAAGTTCACGGGTTGAAAGCGACTCTAGCTGAGCCTGGGTCATGCCATAGCGCTGTAGCCATGCCTGTTGCTCTTCGGCGCTGGTGATTTGCTTTTGGGCATAAAATTGCTGCTGAGCTGCCGCGCTTTCTTCTGGAGTGCAGGCAATCGAGGCGATCGCTTGGTCAATCAAAATCTCCTGCACAAACTGTGGCAGCATCTGGTAGCCCGCCATGAGAGGCAGTACTTCTTCTGCCGTGATCGTCCGACCCGCAATTTGTAAAGCAACAGACATTTTTTAACTCGATTCCTGTGTAGTTTAAGTGAAAGCTACAAAGCTACTTTGCCCTGATTTTTGAAGAATGCGACAGTCGATAGATATTTAGTGTGGGCTAAAGTTGGCAGCTAAATTCTGATATAAGGTAAAGTAACCATTTGTGCTCAAAGCTAACTGCTGCTCAAGGCTAATTGGACAATCTCCTGAAGGCAACTCAAGGCAACTAAATAATAAGGCAATCATTGCCTTCAGTCAGACCCTGAGCCAATGGCATCTTCAAACTATACGGAAACTTTGTCAAACTGCAATACAGGGCAAACAAACTTAGCAGCATTGGCGCTTGACACAAGTTTTTAACTGGCTTTTAATCTCTGGAATGTCGTGAGCATAACACCTAGCTCGATCGCCTCCTTTGCTAGTCTGTAGGAGTCGCACAACTACCTAGCATCATGCACAAGCTACTGTCAGGAGCCTTGCGAGTCGATCGCCTCGGGATTGAGATTGAGGGACTGCCACCTGCCTTGAATGGAACTCGAATTGTTCAACTCTCTGATTTGCATTTTGACGGACTCCGTCTCTCAGATTGGCTCTTGCAAGAAGCGATCGGGGCAAGCAATCTGGCTCAGCCTGACATTATTGCGCTCACTGGAGACTATGTAACCGATGATCCAGCCCCCATTTATGAGTTAGCGAATCAGCTCCAAAAGTTGCAAAGTCGGCTAGGAATCTATGCTGTCTTAGGCAATCACGATTTAGAGCGCGATCGCTCTAAAACAGACATTATGGATGCGTTTAGCCAAGTCGGCATTCAGGTGCTTTGGAATCAAATTGCCTATCCATTTGGGCAAGATTTGCCGATCGTAGGCTTAGCTGATTTTTGGTCGCGTGAATTTAACTTAGCTGTTCTCTCGCAGCTAGACGAATCCACCCCTAGAATCATTCTGTCTCACAACCCAGATAGCGCTGTGAGGCTGCAAGCTTGGCGAGTCGATCTGCAACTCTCTGGACATACGCATGGCGGGCAGGTCGTGATTCCAGGACTGGGTCCTATCCCCACTTGGTATCAGCAAATCCGCCGCTATGTGCCAAAATCACTGCGCCGTTGGATTCCCTACATGTGGGAAGAGCGCTATAAGGTCGTTCGCCACTGGGAATGGGCGCAAGGACTGCACCAAATCGGGACAAACCAGCTCTATGTCAATCGCGGCTTAGGCACATTTCCACCCGGACGGCTATTTTGCCCACCCGAAGTCACAGTGATTACGCTGATTGCAAAACCCGTACTTCACACTGTGTCAGTCTATAGAGAAACGGCAAATCCCATTTCTCTATAGCGACATAGCGCCTTGCAGCAGCGAACGTTAGGGACGGACAGAGTCGATATCTCTACGGCTTTGCAGCAGAGTTTGACCGTTACGCGCACCGGGGCTGTTGTGTTCTCTCAGATGATTGGCGACCAAACTTACCCCTGGAACTCTCAATGCCGTGAGCTTATTGAGCACCCGCTCGCTCGCCGTCCGATTCGTTTTCCCGGTGGCGACCACCATCAGGATCTCGTCCACCTGAGTAGTCAAGAAGCTAGCATCGGTCAACCCAAACAGATGAGGCGTATCATAAATCACTAAGTCGTACTTAGACTGAAGCTGATCCATGATAAATTTCATCCGATCGCTGCCCAACAGCCGCGCTGCGCCAGAGATCGAAGGACCTGCGGGCAAAACGTAGAGATTATCGGACAGCATCGCCAGCCGCATGTCTTCTGGGTTGCGGTTGCTAGTGAGCAAATCGCTTAACCCTTCTTTGTTTTGCAGGTTTAGGCGGGCGTGGATCTGGGGCGATCGCATGTTTGTATCGACCAGCAGCACCTTTTGATTCGCTCCAGCGGCGGTTTGTGCCAAATAGAGCGCCACAGTAGACTTGCCATCCCCAGGCTCAGCAGAACAAACCATCAAGGAGTGAACTGGGGGATCAGCCAGACGGATATTGGAGTACAGATCGCTAAACGCCTCCCGGAACGATGCCGTTTCCAAGCGACTGTCTTCTTCTCTTGCCGTGTCAAAGCCCGTTGGGAAGTCCAGCGATTGCTTCGCACCTCTGGAGAAAGGAATCAGCCCAACCAGCGGGAGCTGAATCGCTTCCTGAATATCTTCCAGCGAATAGAAGACATTTCGGGCTTTTTCGCGCAGCAGCGCCGCTGCTAGACCCAGCAGGAGTCCCAAGCCTGCCCCAGCAATCATGATGCTGTAGGCTTTGTTCGCCATCGGCTGAGGATTGCCCTCGGCATCATGCGGAATCGAGGGCTTAGAGATGATTTCCCAGGGTTTCTCCGTCTGTGCTGCCTGCACCCGCAGCGATTCTCGTTGTGTTTGCAGACGATTGAGCGTTTGGGTGGCGATGTCTAATTCGCGCGTCAGGTCAGTATAGCGGCGTGACACTGCCGGAAACTGCTGAAACTTACGTTCTACATCGCCTCTGGCTTGCGCGATATTCTGATTCCGAACTTTCAGGATCTCAATTTGGTTGGCGGTAGTGACAAGCTGGGTAATCAAATCCAGCCGAATTTGGTTTTGGAAAGACTTGACTCTAGAGTTGCCTGTCGCATCGCCGCCCAGATTTTGACCCAAGATGCCTTGCGCCTGGTTATTCAGCAGAGTTTGCAGGTTTGCCTCTCTCGCCCGCAGCGATTTAACCACAGGACTTCCTTCATTAAATCGAGCCGTTTCGATCGCAATCTGTCCCCGAATTTCCTGCAACGCCGTCTGAGTTGCCTGATAGTTTGGGTCTTGACTGAGCGACGAGGCAGCTAGCGCTTCCTGCGGCGTTAACTGGAGCTGGCGCTGAAGATTGTCATACAGCCTGAGCTGCTCTTGCAATTCTCGTTGACTATCAAGCTGCTGCGTTGAAATGGTATTAGCTTGCCCAGAAAGCTGACCGCCCTGCGTGGCAGGATCGATCAGATTATATTGCTGCTGGAGCTGTTGCAGTTCATCTTGAATCCGGCTAGCGCGCTGCTGCACTTCTGGAAGCTGACTATCAATAAATTTAATTCCCTGGCTGTAGCTAGTTTTGCGATTTTCCAGGCTGTATTGCAGGTATTGATCGGCGGTCACCTGTAAAACTTTTTGAACCAAGCCCGGATCGCCACCACGATAGCTAACTTCAATAATCTTAGTCGGGTCAGGCGCTGTCGCATCTGCCAATCGCGCGACCGTTAAACCTGCTTTAAGTTGGGCAGGGCTAAATTCTGGATACTGTTTTTGTACCTCTTCCGAAATCGCATCCAGGCGCTCAGGGCTTTTCAAAATTTGCAGCTCGGTGGGATAGTCCACCAGGAAGGTATCGCGAGCTGGAACTCCGCCATCGGTGCGGGTCACCGTGGTGGGATCAGCCAGTCTGGCTTCGTTAGTGACAGGCTCTACCAGCAGTTGGAAATCACCTTCATAGGCAGGTGGAATGTTGATCGCGTAGAACGCAGCCGCTCCGGTCACTAAAGTGGTCACAAAGGCGATAGGCAACGACTGCCGTTGGGCGGTGCGTAAAAGCGATCGTAGATTCAATCCTCGATTAGGCGGATTCTCCATGTCTTCCAGTTCAGATGACATCTGAACTGGCGGACGACCTCGCTTAATAATCGACGAGGATTGAGATGTTTGTTCTGTCTCCATTTTGACCTCTATCTCGCTCGAATGACTCACCCTAGGGCTTTGCTGCTTCTCTCTAGACAGTCTGCCCACAGTTTGTGGATTCCATTTTGCATCTGTGAAGACTGCAACCCTGATGCACTCTAGTAACGGGTAAGGAGAGAAACACTTACCGACTGACCCTCATGAAACGCTTAGTTGAGGATATCTAGCTGAAGATATCTACTAGTTAAAGATATCTATGATACGACCCAGAATCCCATCAAATCCGCCAAAGAAATCACCAACGCTGTCTCTAGCGCTCGTCAGGCTAGACCGTCCCACCATAATCGTGTCTCCTTCCCGGAGCGCAGGATTGGTCTCATCGTTAATGCCTGCCGCCAAATCGATCGGCACAGTTCGTTTAACGACTGTACCATCTCCATTCAGCCGAACCAATTCTACTCGGCTCCGGCGTGCTCTGCGGGTGTCAAATCCACCTGCGGTCAGCAGCGCTTCGTTCATTGAGGTATTGGGTGAAACCTCGACTGGACCTGGGTTCGGCACCTCACCCACCACGTTTACTCTAATGGTAGCAGGCGAGAAACTGGCAGAGCCATTGACTAGAGCCTCATCTGGGCTGAGGTTGTCAGCTTTGGGGATCACCAGCGTATCGCGATCGCGCAGGGCAACATCCTGAGACAGTTCGCCGGTTCTCAGCAGCTCCCACAGGTTGACA
>JBBSFA010000150.1:0-6845 GCA_038239185.1 Elainellales cyanobacterium
AAGGCATCACGATCTTGATTACGCCGCTCTCTGCCGTTGGAATTCTGGGCATCACGATCTTTATGTGTGTCGGTTCTGCCCTGTTTGCAATTCAAAAAGTGACTCACGTTGATCCCGCCCTCGTTTTTAAATCTTGATTATTTAAATCTCAATTGTGTAACCCGATCGTAAAGATCTAGCCTGCTATCCCTCTGCTAGTCGCTGTTTTTCTCCCAGAATGTAATAATTTTTGTAGAAGGAAAGATTAAAAACTATGAAAAAAATAAAAAACTTCTCGATTTGTGTATCAAATCTTGGCATAAAAAGCTGATCTGCTCCTAACTAAACCACAAGGAACCTTCCTAGCCAAGAAACAAACTGCGATCGAAACCGTCCGAATTGTTACGCCTTCACGGTGATTCTAAAGTCAGATCTGTTTTTTCGTCTCCTCCCACCCTGCCATTCATCCCAACATTCAATTCATTTAATTAACGGTACACATGACTGCGACTCCTATTAATTTTCAAGTGAATGTAGCAGAAGCCACTCCAAGGGCGACTTCTCAGGGTGCTGAAACTGCGATCGACTCCGCTAAAACCGGGGCGCGGGCGATCGTAGCAAGAGGAGTTGAGATGGTTTTCCAAAACGGTTCTCAGCAGTTTCAGGCGCTCAAGGACATCAATCTAGATGTCTACCGGGGCGATATCCAATTGCTGATGGGTCCTTCTGGCTCCGGCAAGACGACCCTGCTTTCGATTCTGGGGGGGATTTTGACTCCCTCTGCGGGTAGCCTTTGCCTGCTGGGGCAGGATTTGACGCGGATGAACCGCACCCAGTTGGCTAAATTTCGGCTGAAAAATATTGGCTTTATCTTCCAGGAGTTCAACCTGTTTCCGGCTTTGACGGCGGTAGAGAACGTCGAGCTGGCATTGGACATGAAAGGCTTCAAGGGGCGCAACGCCAAGCGCAGAGAAGCCATGCAGCTCTTGGATCAGGTGGGCTTGGCCGATCGCGCCAACCAGTATCCGCGTGAGCTATCGGGTGGGCAGAAGCAGCGGGTGGCGATCGCTAGAGCCTTGGCGGTCAATCCGCAGATCATCATGGCAGATGAACCGACCGCCGCGCTTGATTCGCAAAGCGGACATGCAGTAATTGCCCTGCTGCGGAAGCTGGCGAAAGAATCGAATCGCACGGTGCTGATGGTGACGCACGATCCCCGGATTATCGATGTTGCCGATCGCGTCACCTATCTGGAAGATGGTGAGATCACGGGCAATTCTGCTGGGATAGCACACCAGCTTTCGGCATAGGTTTCAGCGTGGCTCTAAAAAGCTGACACTGCCCAGATCCCCGGCTTCTTCGAGAAGCCGGGGATCTTTGCTTAAAGGTTGCGTAATCAACGCATAGGCCGGGGACGCTTCAGCGCATCCTGCAATGTTTGCTCCACCGATCGCGGTTGCCAGCCTAATTCCTGCCGCGCTTTGTCTGCCTTGATTCGGACACAGCGATCGTAGATGTAGTGGACTCGTTCGCGGCTGATCGGCGGCTGCCAGGAGAACCAATGTCCGATCGGGTCGAGCAGAAGTCCAGCTAGACGGACGATCGGTTCTGGCACTTCACGCGGGGCAGGAATGCCGACCGTTTGGCTCAAGAAGTCGAACATCTCGCGGGTACTCATTTCTCCGGCGGAGAGGATGTAGTGTGATCCGGCAGGCGCTTTTTCAGAGGCTAGCAGCATTGCCGCGACCAAATCGTCTACATGCACGATGCCCGTAATCCGATCGCTACCTGCCCAGACTTTTAGCCTGCCTTTCAGGAAAGTATCCATCACAGGACCGAAATGGGGATCGTCTGCTCCGAAAATGCCAGACGGCATGACGCTCACGGTCGGCAAGCCTTCCGATGCGAATCGATCGACTAGCTGCTGCGCCAGATATTTGGTGCGATCGTATTCTGAAGAAAATCCCTGCTGTGTGCGCTCAAAAGTTTCGTCGATTACCTGTCCCTGCGTGTCGCCATAGATGCCGATCGTGCTGCAATAAACCAGCTTAGCGACCCTGGCAGCTTTGGCGGCTTCCAGCACCGATCGAGTGCCCTCGACGTTGATTTGCTGCATTCTGGCAGCGTTGACGACTCCCAACTCTACATAGGCTGCTGTGTGAAATACCCTATCTACGCCTTGCATCGCGGCTTCCAGGATGGGGCAATCGGTGATGTCGCCGTAAACTAGCTTGGCTTGGCTGGCTTGGAGCCGAGACAGATCGCTGGTTTTCCGGACTAACGCGACGACTGAATCGCCTCGCTGCTCCAAGGCTTTAACCAGATGCGACCCGGTGAAGCCGCTTGCACCCGTGACGAATGCTTTCAAGATTGCCTCCTCGTTGCGCCGATTCGCGATCGCTAGACCAGCGATTTTTCGTAAATCCGGTAGGTCTTGTAGATCTTGCCGCCCGCCGACTCTACCAGCTTGCGAGAGGCGCTGTTGTTCTCATAGATATAGCCCAGCTCCGCTCGTCGATAGGGTTTGCCTTTCTTCTGAGTGCCTTGTAGACCCAGATAGATCAAGCCCAGCGGCACCATTTTGCGGCGAAATTCCGGCAAAGAGCAGATGATCAGGACTCGCCCCTGATTGATTTGGCGGCGATACCAGAGAAATTTGAGGATGCCCAGCCAATTCAGCTTGCCATTGACCTGCTTCAGCGGAATGTTGTAGTCGGGTAAGCCCATGAAGAAGCCCACTAGCTCACCGTCGTACTCTGCTAGCAGCAAGGCATCGGGATCGACCAGGGTTTGTAGGTCTTTGGCTTCCTCCAGAAAATCCTCTAGGGTGCGCGGCGTTGAGCTGAAGTTGTTGGCGAACATTTGGGTGAACAGGTAGTACATCTTTGTCACATCCTGCGTAAAGGCATCGCCTTTGAGATGGGCTGGACGGATCGTGACTCCTGCTTTTAGCGCGATTCGATAGGCTTTCTCGAATTCAGTCGGCAGCGGCTGGTTGAGCGGAAAATCGTAGGCATAAGCATCCATAGCTTTGTGCCAACCGTCCTGCTCAACGAACTGGGGATAGTAGGGCGGGTTATAGGGCATCATCACCATCGGCGGCGTATCAAAGCCCTCCACCAGCATCAGACAGTTGATGTGGGTGGAAAGATCGATGGGACCGCGCGCTAACTGCATCCCCTGCTCTTGGAGCCACTGGCAAGCCGCTTGCAGCAACGCTTGGGCAACGGCAAAGTCATCCACGCATTCAAAAAAACCAAACAGTCCGACCTGCTGCCCTTCTTTCTCGATCAGGCGATCGTTCACGGCGGCAACAATCCGCCCGATCGCCTCATCCGTTCCAGGCTTCAGGGCGATAAACTGCTGGAGTCGTCCATACCGAAAAAACGGGTTTTCTGGCTTAAACTGCTTAGATATGCTGCTGCGAAGCGGCTGCACCCAGTTGCGATCGCCCGCATAGACCTTTACCGGAACATCCAGAAACCGTTCAGCATCGGCATCGGTTGTCACGGCACGCACCGTTAGCCCGAGCGTTCCAGGCTGATCTTCGGTTTTAGAAATTTCCACCATCTGCTGACACCCCAGCTAAGGTCAAAAGACTACAGCGAGTAGCTATAGCGATTGCCAGTTTGCTCTAACGCAGCCTTCAGCTCGATCGCCGCTGAGCTAAAATCTTGGCGATCGCGAAATTGCTCCAACCGACACAGAACTTTCCCGTCATTGAAAAGCATAATCGTGGGCAGCGTCGTCAACTTGTAGGTGTTGACCAACCGCAAACTCTCATCGGCGTTAATGCTGACCGTGCGAATTTGGTCTTTCCAATGAGTCTGCAAGTCTAACAAGATGGGATCGACCAACCGACACAAGCCGCACCAAGGTGCCCAAAAATTCACTAGTACAGGGGCAGAGGATCTTAAAACTTCTTGCTCAAACGACATCAGTTCAATCGCTCGCGTCATTATGCCTCGGTGTAATTCAGGTTAATAAAAGTTGCAATTTATAGGGCTTTGGGATCATGCTACCAGGCTACGTTACCTGTCGCACGGATCATTAGGGGATGCGCGAACCAAATTAACAGCACGGTTGCCGTCACTCCCAGATAGGCGGGTCGAAGAAACTCCTGTCCCTTCAAGGATTGCCGCCCTTGCAGCACTGCCAAAAAAGGCACAACAGAAGTCCGAGACTTCAGGGATTCAAAGGATTCGCCATATCGCGCTTGCAAACGACGATCGCCATGCCAGACGGCAAACAGGTGATGCAAAATCAACCCGATTGACACCACTAGCATGAAGCTTGTCCCTACCCACAGCGTATGAGCGATGCACCAAATCACCTGCCCCACCATTTGAGGATGGCGGCTGATGCGAATGATCCCCGTCTCGTAGAGATGCACCTGCGGCTTTTGGATCGCCGCCACCTCTAACAAATTAAACGTGGACGGATAGAGAAAAATGAACGACAGGGCAGACAGCCCCCAAACCAATGGCTTAATGCCGCTGATACCTTGCAGATTCCAGAGCCGGAGTCCGTCATAGCGGTGGTTGATGAAATAGATCACCAGCACTACCGCAAACGGCAGGCTGACCAACGCAAACAAAACTCGATACAGCCGCGCTCCAATCAATTTTTCGGCTCGTGATCGAAGGGCAGCGAGTCCGCTATGCGCGATCGCGAACCCTAGCAGCAGCCCAAACATGACAAAATGGCTTGACGTTAGCCAATCAGCAGACATAGGTTAGCGGGTTCCGAGAGTAGCGTTTTCCAAGAGTAGCGTTTTCCAGAAGTGAGCCGTTAAGTCCTGTACCGTCAAAAGAAATTTTCGGATAAACCTAGATCAGCCTTAGCTACTGGAGCTTACACCGATCTGAGCTTCCGTGTAAAGAGGGTAGCAGATTGTTGGGATCACCGTTGAGACAGAGATCTAGCGTTTTTACTGAGGCGATCCCGGATCGGGGATCAATTCCGATCGCTGCCAGCAATTTTCTTTGACTAAAGTGTGAGCCTGCCAGCTTGGATCGGACTGGGGAAAGTCCGATCGGTAGTGTCCGCCGCGACTTTCCTGACGAAAGGCGGCGCTTTTGAGAATCAGCCAAGCGACATCTAGCAAGTTGCGAGTTTCTGCCCAAAGCCTCACCAAGGCAACCTCTGATACGCTGAGAGCCGAGCCGGATTTTAGGCTTTGCAGCAGCGATCGACTCAGCGGCAGTTCAGAGAATTCCTGCCGCCAAGTCGCGATTTGAGCGATCGCATCCTCCAGCGATCCCGCCTCTCGACTGATCCCCGCGCTCTGCCACATCAGGCGCGGAATCTCCTGTCGCCAAACGGCAAGATCTGGGGCATCGGGCAATTCGACAGCGATCGAGCGAGTGTTTTGCTTTTCTGGCGAGTCTAGCGGCAGGTCTAGCGATCGCAACTGCGCCCCAAAAACTAGGCATTCCAGCAGCGAGTTACTGGCAAGGCGATTGGCTCCATGTACCCCCGTGCTGGCAGCTTCCCCGATCGCATAGAGTCCCAACACGCTGGTTTGGCAGAGGCGATCGGTGGTAATCCCGCCCATCCAGTAGTGTGCAGCGGGCGCAACGGGGATCGGCTCCCGAAAGACATCAATGCCCCACTGCTGGCAAACCTGAATAATGTTGGGAAAACGGTGGCGAATCGTTTCAGCGGGAATGGGACGCAGATCGAGCCAGACATTCGCAGCGGCGGGATCTGCGGCTGTTTTTTGCAGATGCGTGAAAATAGCGCGACTGACAATATCTCTGGGCGCGAGTTCACCCGCCGGATCATAGTCAAACGCGAACCGCCGATTTTGGTCATCAATCAGATGTGCCCCTTCACCCCGCACGGCTTCGCTGATCAGAAAGCGCGGTGCGCCCAGTTTCGTCAATGCAGTAGGGTGAAACTGCACAAATTCCAAATCGCGGAGCTGTGCTCCGACTCGCCATGCGATCGCCACCCCGTCGCCCGTGCTGATCGCAGGATTGGTAGTTTGGGCAAAAACCTGTCCGCCTCCGCCTGTTGCTAGCAGCACCGCACTTGCCGAGAGCCACAAGATTTTTCCGCCCGTCGCTCCCTCATGCAGTTGCCCCTCGTGCAGTAGACAGATGCCGCGACAGCGACCTGCTTCCATCCACAGCTCAAGCACAACGCTTTGCGAAATCACCTGAATATTTTGACGGCTCAACACCTGTGCCGCCAGCGTCGTTACCATCGCCCGACCCGTCGTATCGGCAGCATGAAGCACCCGCCGCCGCGAGTGGGCGGCTTCCAAAGTCAAAGCCAGCCGATCGTCCTGCCGATCGAACCCCACGCCCATCTCAACCAGCGATCGCACACAATCCCCCGCCTGCTCGACCAGCAGTTTAACCGCATCCGGCTCACAGAGTCCTGCCCCTGCCCGCAGCGTATCGGCAAAATGCAGCTCTGCCGAATCATCGGGGGCGATCGCAGCCGCAATTCCGCCCTGTGCCCAATCGCTGGCTGAAAGCGCCAAAGTATCTTTGGTAATCAACCCAATCCGCAGGTGAGACGGCAGACACAGAGCAGCATACAACCCCGCCGCTCCGCCTCCCACGATCACTACGTCAAAGGCGTGCGGCAATTCATCAGAAGCGGCAGGAATGGCAGACTGAGTCACAGTGCTAGCGTTAGTAAAGAAATGAGAATCTAGAGATACAAAAACTGCCCCTTCAGAAGGATGGGTTTAGCGACGCTCCGGCTGAACCCATTCATCAGGGGCAATTGAGTGAAAAGATTGTTGCCAATCCTTAGCGGTAAATTCCGTTGTTATAGCGATCGCCACCTTGCACGAAGGTATCTTCAGGGTCAGACACCGTAAAGTTGCCCAAGTTGTTCCGCAGAATGTC
>JBBSFA010000151.1:0-6814 GCA_038239185.1 Elainellales cyanobacterium
AAGCCGAGCGTCCCCTGCCAAACAGGGACTCGCTCCACAACGGGAGTGCGATCGGGAGCCAGAACGGTCAGCAACACCCCTTCTCCTTCTAGACCCGCACTCAGCGTCATGCCCTGCTGAGCTGGAATTACGTAGGTAATCGTTTCGTTCGATCGCAAATTCCCTTGATAGGTAATGGTTTCGCCGTTGGGCTTGAGGCGATCGCCGATCGACTGACTATATTCGGTAGGCGCTGCCTCGGAAGGCGTGGGGGTTGGCGTAGGCGTAGGGGTCGGGGTCGGCGTAGGGGTCGGCGTAGCGGAGACAGTTGGGACTGGTGTGGGCGTTGGACTACTGGAAACCTGGTTGGCATTCCGCAGAGCGCTGACGATCGCCCAGCTTGCGATCCCTGCCACAACTGCAACCCCGATTGCCGTCAAAATCACAGTCAGCGGATTATCCCAGCCGGAAGCCGAACTGCGCGGAATCGAAGGCGACGATCGCCGAGCGCTAGACGGCTGGCTGGGGGAAATGGCTCGATTCGCACTAGTTTCTTGAGGGGCTGCTCGTCCGATCGCCATCGTTTGCATGTGGGAAACATCTGGAGGCGAAGAAGCGGCAGGTTTTGCCGCGATCGGATTGGCGGAAGGAACCCCAGGCGCAGGCGCACCGCTTGCCGGAGCTGCCGGAGCGATACTTGCAGCGGTTCCGGTAGCGGCTTGCAGGGCTTGTGCCACCTCTGCGGCTGAAGCATAGCGATCGCCAGGACGGTAGCTCAGCATCCGGTTCAGCACTTGCGCCACCCCTGGAGTCAGGGTTGCCCACTGCTGCCAATTCCAAGTGAGGGTGCGATCGTCGTAGAGTTCTTGCGGCTCTTTGCCTGTGAGCAGCACCAAACAGGTAACAGCCAGAGCATAGAGATCGCTGCTGGGATAGGCGCGTCCCGTTTGCATTTGCTCGCTGGGGGCATAGCCAAACTTGCCCACGGTCGTCGGTTCAGCGATGACTTCTGGCGACTGAACTTTTGTGGCGATTTCTTTGACCACGCCGAAGTCAATCAGGACGGGCTGTCCATCTTGCTGCCGCAGAATAATATTGTCTGGCGCAATGTCGCGGTGGATGATGCCTTTGCCGTGGATGTGGTGCAGGACGGGCAGAATTTGCTGAATGAGCTGCAACACTGCTGTTTCCGAGAAAGCTATGCCTTTGGCTTTGCGATCGTTTAGCAGCATCCGAAAGGTTTTGCCTTCCACGTAGTCTTGCACCAAAAAGAGGCGCTGATTTTCCTCGAAGGTGGCGCGAAACTGCGGAATCTGCGGGTGCTGGATCTGATACAGGATTGCCGCCTCTCTTTGAAATAGCTCTTTGGCTTTGTTGAGGGCGTAGCTGCTGCCCTGCGGCGGAATGAATTCTTTCAGGGCACAGCGCTCTTTGAAGCGGTTCAGATCTTCTGCCAGATAAGTTCGACCAAATCCACCTTGCCCGATCACGCTGATGAGACGGTAACGGTTTTGTAAAACGGTATCTAAGGCAATAGATGGTTGCATGGCAGAATCATCGACCCTTTCGATCGCAAAAACTTAACGCTATAGAATTAAACACGCTTACAGGAAAAATCTACACTGAAATCGATCGCCCAGCTTAATCAAGCCGCTCAGAGCAGTCAGATTGGCATCTCATCATAGCAATATTCTTTAAAGATGCTGCAAGTCCGTCCTGGTGTTGCGGTGAATCACAAAAGCCTTGAATGTTTGGCTGATTTCACTAGAATTTTTTCGCCAGAACTTTACTCAGTCCAGTCGGAAAAGCATCACCTAGCCCCGTAGAAAGATTTACCGCGCGGGTCAGCATGGGTTCAAAATTATATTGACTCAATGACGACGCGCCAGCTTTACTAGTTGCAAGGAATCCTGCTTATGTTACAGAAAGTTTTTCGTCCGGTGATGGTGGCTGCTGCGATCGCAGTCCCGATGGTTTCACTGCTCGCCCAAGCCGCACTAGCCGATAAGTCTGATTTTTGGGTTCGCAACAACAGCCATAACACCATTAGCGAACTTTATTTGTCGGCTTCTAATCTGGACGCTTGGGACAATGATTTGCTTAAAAGCGACACGTTGCCAAGTGGCGATCGCTTCCAAGTAGTGTTTGGCGATGCTGCCGATAATACCTGTCTCTATGACATCCGCGCCGTCTTCGCAGATGGTCAAGTCGTGGAAGACTATCAGGTTGACGTCTGTAACAACGACTATTACACCTTCTTTGATAAGTAATTGAGTAGGCTTTAAGCAGGGGCATCAGTCCCCTGTTCAACCTCAAAGCAGTTTTAATCAAAAAACTGCTTTCTTCGATCGCCCTTCCTGTGTTACCGTAGTAATCGGTTTGCAAAGCAGAAAGATTGTTTTGCTTGCGATCGCAAGGGTCGCTAGCTCAGTGGTAGAGCATTCGGCTTTTAACCGACTGGCCCTGGGTTCGAGCCCCAGGCGACCCATTTTTAGAAGATTTGGCTTTTCCTCTCCAAGCGATAGGGAAAGCCATATTTTTTATGTTGATTGATAGACAGGACGAGATCTTAGCTGCTGAAGAATCCCTTGAGCCACCGTCTCTGCCGTTTCACAGGCTCCATTCATATACCCCTGAGAGCCAGCCGAGCAATGCTCTCCCGCAAACCACAGGTTTCCCACTCGCTCCCCTTCTGCCCCGCCGATCGCCGTCCATTGTCCCGGCAAATAGCAAGAATAAGAGCCAAGCGCATGAGGTTCTGCTGCCCAAACTGCTCGGACTGCTTGACCTTGCTGCACCTGGCTGATTCCTGGAAAAAGCGGCTCTAAGTCAGCGGTCAGCGCACGAGCCTGATCGCTCAGCCGATCGCTTCCCATTGATGTGCCGCTTGCTCCCCCCCGCAAGTCTGTGACCCAACCGCTCGGCAGCGTTGAGTAGCGGGCGCTTTCCCAGGTATTTTGGAAGTCTAGATCGGTGTAGATACTGATGGTGGAGCCATAGCGCGATCGCCACAGTCGCTCTCGAAAGGGAACCGCCAGCTTACCGCAAGTGCCATAGCCCAGCTCAGCGATCGCCTTTCGCTTGACGGGCGGCAGCTCAACCGCCAGTTCAACCTGCCGCAAGGTGCTGAATGGAATCGTCAGCACCACCTGCTCATAAACGCGCTCCAGACTGGTTTCACCCTGGCGCAAACTGACCCGATAGCTGCCGCCCGGTGTCATCCGAATCGACTCTAAGGCAGTTCCCATTTCAATCCGGTCTGCCAGTCGGGTCGCCAGCCGTTTGGGAAGCTGCTCATTGCCGCCTACCATGTGATATCGCTCATCGCTGATGCCGTAAGTGCTCCACTTCCCCACCTCTGAGCCAATCAGAAACAGCATGTTGACGCAAGACTGCGCCTCGGCATCCCGACCAAATTCAGTCATGTAGGCAACTCGCACTAGGCGATCGATCACCGGGCTAATCGGTGCAGCCTCTAAATACTCTGCTAGCGACTGGCGATCGAGCCGCACGGCATCAGGGCTAGGGTTGTGATAGCTAATTTCTTGTCCATTCGGGGCTGGAGTGCCTCGCTTCAAACTGAGAGCCGCCAAATCTTGAGCAATCCGTTTGGCAAGCGGCGCAAATTCCGCGATCACCTGCTGATGGCTAATTCGCTGACCCTGAAAATATAAAATCTCCGGGTCTAAGCCTGCATCTGCCGTCCGCAAATCTGCCAGCTCCAGCTCCAGCTCTGCCGCTAGCGATCGCACTGCCGTATGGCGAGAATCAATAAACTCGCCGCCCAACTCCACCACGCCTGGACAGTCAGCAAGACCGCTGAGGCTCAGCAACCGCCCTCCGACTCGGCGGCTTGCCTCCACGATGTCTGCCGCAACGCCCGCCTGCTGGAGTCGATAGGCAACAGTTAGTCCTGCGACTCCAGCACCCACGACTAAGATTTTGGGATCTGCGGCAGATCTAGACTGAGCAAGGTGTCCAGACTGAGAAAGGTGCTGTTTTCTAGGCAAAAGACTGAGCAAACCCGTTGCACCGATTCCGTTTAAAACTCGGCGACGCGAAACTGGAGCGGGGCGATCGCGGATCTGTTCCACCCCTTCCGCGATCGGCATTTGTGTTTTCGTCGAAATTTGAAAAGCCCTGTAGCTTCGGTGCAATAACTCGATCAGACGACTTCTAGACATAAAATTGACTAAATCATACTTCCATTCAAACTTCTTTCTTCCAACAGAGGTTAGGTTATGCCTTGGTTTGTCAAACTGGAAAAGGGCGTGGTTGAAAAGTCCATTTTTGACCAATTTGTTCCCGCGCACAAAGACTTCGTGAAACGCCTGATCGCCCAAGGGCACGCAGCAAAAACCGGCTATTGGGGCGATTTTGGGGGCGGGATGCTGCTTTTTCAGGCGACCAGTTTAGAAGAAGCGAAGGCGATCGTTGCCCAAGATCCGCTAATTCAAAACGGCTGCGTAGACTATCAACTTCACGAATGGTGCGTCGTCGTAGAATGAAACCTTAACCTTGTGATCATCTAAATTCCTATGTCCGAACCTAGCGACGGCTTCAAACTGGTTGCCGATAATCGTCAAGCCCGATTTGAATTCGAGATCCTGGAAACCTACGAGGTTGGCGTTGAGTTAAAGGGCACAGAAGTCAAATCCATTCGCAATGGCAAAGCGAATCTCCGCGACGGCTTTGCCCTAGTGCGAAACGGCGAGGTCTGGTTGCACAACGTTCACATCTCGCCGCACGACACCACGAGCCAGGTGTTTAACCACGATCCGCGTCGCGTCCGTAAGCTCTTGCTGCATACCCAAGAGATCCGCAAGCTGATCGGCAGAGTGGAGCAGCAAGGCTTAACCTTGGTGCCGCTCAAAATGTATCTCAAGCGCGGCTGGGTCAAGCTAACGCTGGCTTTAGTGCGCGGTAAAAAGTTGCACGACAAGCGCGAAGACCTGAAACGGAAGCAGGACAAACGGGAAATGGAACGAGTGCTTAAGAATCAATGATCGCTAGGTAATGCAATCACTAGGTAATGCAATCGCTAGGTAATGCAATCGCTATGTAACGATATGTTGTGTAAATTTTGCGATCGGTGTTATATTTCTTAACAACGAGCTTGGATTCATTCAGCGGCAGGTTTGTTTAGAGGATTGCTCCAAACTGTTCTCCAAGCTGTCTGCTCAGGTGTTTCATAGGTATCGGGTATTTTCTCCTAACACAGCGAGTTTAGCCAGCCTTGAATTGGGCTGGCTTTTATCTCTGAATTTTTGGCGATCGCTCAAACAGTCTATAAGAATATCAAAATATAAAATCTTGCATTTGTTCTGGTAGGTCGCTCAACGCCGTGATACCTTAATGGATGGTGTTCAACGCGTCGACACCGCAGAACCGTAGTCAACCGTCTAACCTCGTAGTTTTTGAGGGTTTGACAGCTTCTGATCATCTGGCACCTGATAACCTGGTAATTTCTGAATTTTGTACCTAGTTCTTGATCCTTACTCAGAGAAAAAAGCTCGATCGAGGCGATTCCCTATGGTGAAGCTGTTGATTTTGCTTTTCTTTTCGGTGTTCTCGCGGTTTTTCTCTCCTGAGTATGGAGTTTTGAAACGAGGGTATCGTCTAGCATCGGAAAGGTTACCCATTACACGGTATTGTCAGTATTGGCAGCGGAGTTTTTTCCGAGCTTGCAGTGTCCTGCATCGATTCAGCTTTATTTCAGAACGATGGCGTAAGGACAAGTTTCAAATCTTTTGTTATTGAGCCTCTGGAGGTATCTTTTCCATGTCTATCCGCCTGTATGTGGGCAACTTGCCCAAAGAATTCGAGCGTCAAGAATTGGAAGCCGTTTTCAGCGAGTTTGGCGATGCTGCCTCGACCAAGGTGATCACCGATCGCAAAACGGGCAAATGTCGCGGCTTTGGCTTCGTCACTGTCCAAACCGAAGAGCAAGCCGACCAGCTGATCGAGAAGTTCAACGGCTTTGCCTTCAAAGAAACCGAGCTGAAAATCGAGCGCGCTCAGCCCCGCACCAAAGGAAAAGAAGACGAGGCTCCTAACAGCCCCAGCGCCAGCACCAGCACGGTGGCTCGTCGTGGCAGCACCAGCAAGGGCGGCGGCGGCAAATCGCGCAAGCCAGCCGTGACGGGTGACCCAGAATCGGTTCAGCCTGATCCACGCTGGGCAGACCAGCTAGAGAAGCTCAAGCAGCAGCTTTTGCAAACTGCTAATCCTTAAGGTCTGCAAGCAAGCTTGAAGGTTTACTAGTTGAAACCCGCAAAGGCTGCTAGTTCGTCAAGTATCCTACGATCGATCGCGCTGGATAGGCGATCGCGTCAAGCCAAAGATCGGATACGACATGGAATACCATCGGGTTAGCTACCGCAGAGGCAAAACAATTTAATAAAGATGAGAAATGCAGAGGAGCAGTTTTGGCAGAAAATGTCAGAGGTGCTCCTTTTATTTTTTGCTTGTACGTGTCTATAAGATCCCCGGCTTTTTTAAAAAAGCCGGGGATCTGGGCGCTCTGGGCATCCTAGGTACGCCAGACACCCTCAAGGCTTCTCAGCCCGATCGCCCCTAGCGCACCAGCACGCTCATATACTTGCCCTCTGCAAACGGAGCCGGAACGATCGGGGTGAACTGGACGCGATCGGTGGCAATGCGTTTGACGTAGAACTCGTTGATCAGATGCAACACCTGATCGCGATCGCCAATAATCCACACCTGCGCTTTTTCGGCAGGTCGAACTGGCAGCAGTTCGTTGAACTCTGAAGTCATAGTTGTGTCCTCGCTAATGCGTTGTTTTGGAGTGAAGAAAAGCTTAAGGCGTGGTTGC
>JBBSFA010000152.1:0-6773 GCA_038239185.1 Elainellales cyanobacterium
AGAATTCTTGGGATTAGTTTTCTTAATTATATGTCCTAGCGGTAACTCGTAGTGCTATACTAAGGGATGCGATCGGGGTGTTCCAATGAAAGATTCTGGGATTGACTGGCTAGGCGAGATTCCTGCACATTGGAAAATTACCCGATTACGTTTTCTGACTCACAAAATCGAGCAAGGTTGGTCGCCGTCCTGCGACAGCCGACAGGCAGACAGTGAAGAATGGGGAGTGCTCAAGGCAGGTTGTGTCAATGGAGAAGAGTTTGATGCAAGTGAAAATAAAGCATTGCCGAGCGATATGGAACCTAAGCTTCAATATGAAATTTTTGACGGTGATATCTTAATGAGTCGCGCAAATACAAAGGAGCTTTTAGGAAGTGCAGCAATAGTTATAAATCCTCGAAAAAAACTACTTCTTTGTGATAAGCTTTACCGCTTGTCTGTCGGTGAGAATACAAATAGAAACTACTTGGTTCGTTTGCTTAGATCTTCCATTGCAAGATTTCAATATGAACAGGATGCAACAGGTTCAAGCGGTTCTATGCAAAATATAGGACAAGATACTATCAAAGACCTGATTTTTCCTATCCCACCACTAGATGAACAGGAAATTATTAGTCAATATTTAAATGAGTCTCTATTGAAACTTAGCAATACAGAGGAAAAAATCGAAGAAGCGATCGCCAGACTCAAAGAATACCGCACCGCCCTCATCACCAACGCCGTCACAGGCAAAATCGACGTGCGCGATGTCAAACTTCCCGACCTAGACCCCGTGGAGGCTGCCTGATGAACACGCAACTTGTAGACTCAATTATTCAGGTCATCCATAGCATTTTTCCCGAAGAGCAAGCCCTGCTCCAGCAAAAACTTGCCCTTCCGACTCCTGACAAAATGCCTCCTTCCTCCCTAGAGCAACGCCGCACCTTTTTAAAAAGAACGCTCACAGAACGTCGTCAAATTTTGAGTCAGCAAGCCGATACTCTGCTGCACCACTACCAGCACTCCAACGAATGGCGAGAACTCATGGCAGGAGATATTATCGATGGCTGATCTGCCCCAACCCGAAGCCGAACTACTGCAACAGATCAACCGGGGACTGCCCGAAGCCACCCAACACCGCTACGACAACCTGAGAGCCAAACTCCACGCCGAAACCATCACCCCCGCCGAACACCAGGAACTCCTCAAACTGGTGGACATCGTCGAGCAAGCAGATACCGAACGGCTCCAGCACCTCATTGAACTCTCCCAATTGCGCCAAATGCCCCTCCCCAATCTAATGCACCAGCTTGGCATTCATCCCCCAGCCGTCCATATCTATCCTTGCGATCGAATTACACCAAATATGATCGAATTACACCGGATTGCTTAATTCTATGACTCTTCAACAACTTCAAACCCAGTTACTTGCTTTATCTCCTGCCGAAAAAGCCCAGGCAATTCAAATCTTAGTCGCCAGCCTGAGCGGAACCTGGATTGGCATCGAAAAAACACCTGGAGTGATGGGAGGAGATGCCTGTATTCGGCAAACTCGCATTCCCATCTGGTTGCTGATCAGCTTGCGCCAACAGGGAGCCAGCGAAGCCGACCTGCTCGAAGACTATTCCGGCTTAACAGCCAGTGATTTAACAAACGCTTGGCTCTACGCAGAAATTTATCCCGACGAAATTATCAGTGCCATTCAGCGCCAAGAGGCTGCCTAACAGTGGCAAAGCTTTACGCCGATGAAGGATGTTCTGATTCGCGTGAATCGTCCTTCGGGTGACCTATAGCCAACAGTAGAGAGAACCCTCATGCACAGAGAGCTTAACTTTGAAGATGCGATCGAAGCAGCGCTAATCACCGAGGGCGGCTACACCAAAGGCAACCCAGCCGACTACGATCGCGATCGCGCCCTCTTCCCCAAAGATATCCTCGCCTTCGTGCAGCAGACCCAACCCAAATTCTGGGAACGCTTCGCCCAAATGAACCAGGGCAAAGCCGAAGAAATTTTGCTCGATAGCCTGGTAAAAGAACTCCAGAGCAAAGGAATGCTCACCATTCTGCGGAGTGGCTTCAAGTGCTTTGGCAAAACCGTCCGCCTTGCCTACTTTGCCCCCAACACAGGCATGAACCCGGATGCCTTTACCCGCTACACCCAAAACCGCCTCACCCTGATCCGGCAAGTCAACACCGCTAGCGGCGCAATCCCCGATATCATCCTCGCCGTCAACGGGCTACCCATCGTTTCCCTAGAACTCAAAAACCCCATGACTGGGCAAACGATCGAAAACGCCAAACACCAATATCGCTACGATCGCGACCCCAAAGAATTGCTCTTCACCTTCAAACAACGCTGCCTAGTCTTCTTTGGCGTAGATACCGAAGAAGTGACCATGACCACCAAGCTAGACGGCAAAGACACCTTCTTCCTGCCCTTCAACCAAGGGCACAACTACGGCAAAGGCAACCCGCCAGTAGAAGACGACTACCGCACCGCCTACCTCTGGCGCGAAGTCCTCACCAAAGACAGCCTGCTCGATATCCTGGCTCGCTTCCTCCACCTGCAAATCGATGAGAAAACAATCTCCACCGAAAAAGGACTCAAACACATCCGCAAAGAGGCGCTGATTTTCCCCCGCTACCACCAGCTAGATGCAGTCCACAAGCTGATCAACCATGCCCGATCGCACGGATCTGGACACAACTACCTGATTCAGCACTCGGCAGGCTCCGGCAAATCCAACTCGATCGCCTGGTTAGCCCATCGCCTCTCCAACCTGCACAATGCCGCCGACAAAAAAGTCTTCCACTCCGTCATCGTCATCACCGATCGCCTTGTCCTCGACCAGCAGCTCCAAAACACCATCTACCAGTTCGAGCATAAACAAGGGGTTGTCCAAAAGATTGACGAAAACACCCAACAACTCGTCAAAGCCCTAGCAGATGGGGTTCCCATTATTATCTCCACCATTCAAAAATTTCCCTTCATCACACAAGCCATTCAAACCCTGGAGAAGAAAGGACAGACGATCGAACTCTCGACCCAGGGCAAATGCTTCGCCGTGATTGTAGATGAAGCCCATAGCTCTCAAGGTGGCGAGACGGCAATGGAACTCCGCAAGGTGCTCAACAAAGAGGGGATTGAGGCGGCGATCGCCGAGCAACTGCTCGATATGGAAGAAGAAGACCTGAGCAATGCAGCCAAACAAGCGATGCTCCGAGAGCAGCTTAAACGCACCAAACAGCCCAACCTCAGCTTTTTCGCCTTCACTGCCACACCCAAGTTCAAAACCAAGCTGGTGTTTGATGAACCGGGCGAAGATGGGCAGTCTCCCTTCCACCTCTACAGTATGCGGCAGGCGATCGAAGAAGAATTCATCATGGATGTGCTGGCAAACTACACCTGTTACACCCGGTACTATGAGCTGGTCAAAACAGTTGAAGACGACTCTACAGTTCCTCGGCGCACAACTGCCCGCGCCTTAGCCCGCTTCGTCGATCTGCATGATCACAACATCACGCAAAAAGTAGAAATTATCATTGAACACTTCCGCAGCCATACTATCCATAAAATTGGGGGGCGCGCCAAGGCAATGGTCGTCACCAACTCGCGCGAACATGCGGTGCGCTACAAAATGGCATTCGATCAGTACCTCAAGGAAAAAGGCTATTCCGGCATTAAATCCCTAGTTGCTTTCTCAGGCGAAGTGTACCTGAAAGAACTGCCAGCCGAGAAGTTCACCGAAGTCGGCATGAACAATGGCATCAAAGAAAAAGAGCTGCCGAGCAAGTTCGACACCGAAGACTATCAAGTCCTGTTGGTGGCTGAGAAATACCAGACCGGATTTGACCAACCCCTCCTACACACGATGTATGTAGACAAACGGCTAGCAGGGGTTCAGGCGGTACAGACTCTTTCCCGGCTCAACCGCACCACTCCCGGCAAGTCAGACACCTTCGTCCTCGATTTCGTCAATCAACCAGATGACATCCACGCCGCGTTCAAGCCCTACTACGAAACGACCCCGATCGCCGAAGAGTCAGATCCGCAGCAGCTTAATGACTTATCCCACAGACTCAACGGTTGGCAGATCTTCGACTCCAATGACGTAAATGAATGGTGCGAAATCTGTTTCCGCAACCGGATGAACCCGACGGGTGGAGAACACAAAAAGCTCAATAGCATTTTGGATCGGGTCGTTGAGCAATATAAAGCCCTTGAAGATGAAGAACAGGCGCTATTCAAAAGCCAACTCGCCAGCTTCCGCAATCTGTACCTATTCCTCTCTCAAATCATTCCCTACCAAGATTCTGAACTAGAAAAGCTTTACACCTTTGGTCGCTATCTATTGACCAAACTGCCTCGGATTCCAGATAGCCCAGCCATAAAAATTGATGATGAAGTGCAGCTCAAGTATTATCGTCTGGAAAAAATCAGCGAAGGGGCGATCGACCTGAAGGTAGGCGAAGCTGCTGCTCTTTATGGCCCTAGGGAAGTTGGGACGGGGCAAGTAGATGAGGAAGTTCAACTCTCGACCCTGGTTGAAAAACTCAACGAGCGGTTTGGCACAGAATTCACTCTGGCAGACCAACTCTTTTTCGAGCAGGTGCGTGAAACAGCCGTTGCCAATGAACAACTCCGCCGATCCGCCCAAGTCAACACAATAGAGAATTTTTAGCCAGTCTTCAACAAACAGCTCGAAACCCTATTTATTGAGCGGATGGAAGATAACGAAGAAATTTTTATGCGCCTCATGAATGACGATAGCTTCCGAGAAATGGCGGCTCAGTATCTCATGCGAACTGTTTATCAACAGGTCAGCCAGTCTGAGGAATGAGTTGGAATGATTATTTTGCGCTATCTCGTCGTTGCCTTGACGTATGTAGGCTTGGGGCTGGGCTATCTGCCAGGGCTACGCATGAACCGCGCCACGATCGCCCTCACTGGGGCATCTCTCCTGATCGCGTTAGGAGTGCTAGATCTGAGGGCAGCTTGGAGCGCGATCGACTATCAAACCCTGGTCTTCTTGTTCGGCATGATGGTAATTAGCGCCAATCTGACGACAGCAGGATTTTTTCAGCTCTCGCTCGATTATCTGATGCGCTACATTCGCAGTCCCTTTGGGCTAATCGTGGTGCTGACTTTTGGCAGTGGCTTACTGTCTGCCTTGTTTTTGAATGACACGATCGCCCTGATTCTGACCCCGCTGGTGCTTGGTCTGACGGTGTCTCTTCAGCTCAACCCAATTCCCTATCTGCTGGCATTGGCAGGCGCGACTAATATCGGCTCAGTCGCAACGCTGAGCGGCAATCCGCAAAACATTCTGATTGGTTCGTTTTCGGGAATCAGCTATCTAGATTTTGCTAAAGCGCTGACCCCGCTGGCGATCGCGGGATCGGTAATCCAAATTGGACTGCTGTGGATGCTGTATCCCGAAGTGCGATCGCTTCAAGCCACGCTGAAACCGGAGCCGCTGCGGTATCGAGTCTTTCAGCCTTTGCTGATCAAAAGCCTGCTGGTGACGGCGGGATTGCTAGTGGCTTTTCTGATGGGCATTCCTACCGCTGAAGCGACGTTGATTGCGGCTGGATTGCTGCTGATCACGCGCCGGATTAAACCCGATCGCATCTTGCGGCAGGTCGATTGGGATTTGCTGCTGATGTTTTCTGGGCTGTTCATTCTCACGGAGGCGGTGCAGAAACTCGGCGGACTGGATGGCTTCGCCCAGCTTGTGCATGATCCCTTCAGTATTTTGGGCGTTACAGCGCTCTTGTCTAACCTGGTGTCGAATGTGCCCGCCGTGCTGCTGCTGCATCACCTAGTTCCCCATCCCGATCGCCAAACCTGGCTGCTGCTGGCTGCCGCCTCGACTCTGGCAGGCAATCTGACTTTGTTGGGTTCAGTGGCAAATCTGATTGTGGCGGAGGCAGTAGCAAAGCAGGGCTATCGTCTAACGTTTTGGGAACATCTGCGCTTTGGAGTGCCGCTGACCGTTGCCACACTGACCTTAACCTACTTTTGGTTGGGCTGAATCCGCCGCCACAGAAATTGAAAAATCTGTAGGATATGTCAAGTGGGATATTTGCTAGAGGCTAATTGATCGTGTTTCCTTGGGCTTGCTGTGCTGCAAAGTAAACCGTCTCAATATCTGAGTTTTCAGCTCTCTACTGACCTTCAGACCCTGCTGCCCACCGAGCAGATCAGCGAAATTTTGACGCTTGAGCTAGCTCAAATCGTGCCGATGTTGGATTTGCCAGAGGCGGTGATGGGGGTCTGCGATCGACGCGGCAATATTTTGTGGGTGGTAGATTTGGCTTGTCTGCTGGATCTGGAGCCGCTCTATCTCCAGAGCGATCGCCAGCAGTGTAGTGTGATTGTGATCCAGCAGCAGCAGTTTTGTATTGGGGCTGCCGTGGCGCAGTTGGGACAGTTAATTGTGTGTAGACCGTCGCAGATCCAGCCGTTTTCCGCTCAGGCATCTGCTCAAGACATGCCATCGAAGTTAGCCAGATGTCTGCAAAGCATCTGTCGCCATTTCGATGGAACGAGGCATCTGATCTTAGATGGAGAAAAAGTCCTTGATCTACTCAAAAAAGGCTAGAGACTCAAAAAAGGCTAGAGAATGATTGAAAGGATAGCGATCGCTGAATTTTGCCTGTGTCAATTCTGACTATTACTTATGATTGATAATTCGTTAGGGTTTTCTGAGTTCAACAGCAAAGGCTTTCCGGTTGAACGCATTGTCATGTCGCCAAATGCTACCGAAGCCCCGATGCCTGCCGATGATTTG
>JBBSFA010000153.1:0-6771 GCA_038239185.1 Elainellales cyanobacterium
CTGGGAGAAGTTGCCGCCGCGATTCGAGGCGACAATGAGCTGTGGTTAGGCTTGGCGCTCGCCTCTGGCGAACTCGATCAGCTAGAACCCCAGCACCTCGCCGCCACTTGTGCCGCGCTGGTGACTGAAGTTTCGCGTCCGGATACCTGGACGCGCTACGAAACCTCTCGCGAAGTTGAGGATGCACTGGGCGAACTGCGAGGCATCCGGCGAGAGCTATTCAAGCTGCAACGTCGCTACCAGGTCGGGCTACCCGTCTGGCTAGAGCCTGATTTAGTTGGCATCGTGGAACAGTGGGCAATGGGCGAAGACTGGAAAGAGCTATGCAACGGCACGAGCTTAGACGAAGGCGATATTGTGCGGGTGCTGCGTCGCACGGTCGATTTCCTGTCGCAGATTCCCCACACGCCCTACTTGCCGCGCAGCCTCAAAGACAACGCGCAGCTCGCCATTCGGGCGATCGATCGCTTCCCGGTGAACGAGAGTCCCGATTAACTCCTGCTTCAGGGATGCTTCAAGGGTAGATGCGGTATTCGATCAAATCCAGCAATTCTCCACCCAAACTCATGAGCTGAAACGATCGCCCCATCTGTCCGCCTAGGCTTTCGGGAATTTTGCGGCTCGGCACATTGCGATAATCGACGGAATACATCAGATAGTCGTACTGCAAATTTTCATCGACCCACCCTTTGAGCATGGCGATCGCTTCTCTGCCAAAGCCTTTGCCGTGAGCCGAAACCTTCGTCCAGATCCCAAACTCTGGCGTGTCGGTGTTGACCCGATGCAGGGCACAGAGTCCCAAAAACTCGCGATCGGTTTTTTTCAGAATCACCCAGGTCAGATCGATGCCGTTCTCCAGCCCCCGAATTGCCGATCGGATGAACTTTTCCGTTTCTGGCAAATCTTTCGCAGGCGCAGGATACATAAAGCGCGTCACTTCAGGCGTAAATTCTCGCAGGATCTCTTCGGTATAGGTCAGCGAGATCGGCGTAAGGAGGAGGCGATCGCTGTTGATCCGCAAAAATGCCAAATCATCCATTATGGTTTTGTTTCGTCTGAGTCAGTTTCGGCTGTGGATGGTGTAAGTTCGATCGCATCTTCGTCAAGCTCATCCCACTCGCCTGCATCATTTTCAGCAGGCTGTATTTCCTCAACGGTAATCTGGAGCAGCGGTTCGATCGGGCTGGGGGGAGGGGTGTCAATTTCGATCGTTTCTAGCTCTAAGTCGCTCAGTTCTTCAATTGGCTCGTCTTCAAAGTCATCTTCGGCAATCTCTGGAGCAACAATCTCTGGAGCAACAATCTTTGGAGCAATGATCGTTGAAGCGGTTGGAGCCTGCACCGATGGCTCAACGGGCGCAGGCTTCACAGGCGCAGGCTTCACAGGTGGCAAAATCTGCTTGACCCGCAGCCCCAGCAGCGTGAAGTCTTGGGCAATCTGTGCCGTTGAATATGGCTCTGTCGCGGCAAATGCTCGATCGCTCGTCAACAAAGTCTGCAACACGCTGATTGGCACCTGCAAAAACAGATTGCTGCCCAGAAACGCGATCGCGGCAGCCAACAAACCGCCCAGATGCCCAAAGCGGTCAAATGGCGTGACTTCGCTGGCGATCGGCGCAATCTGAAAGAGCTGCCATAGCGTGGCTAAAAGGGCGATCGCCATTAGCACGGCAAGTCCTTTTTCCAGCGGTGTTCTAAATAGGCGCAGAATCCGGCGCTGATCGTCGGTGAGCTGTTGGGGCTGAAGCGCCAGCACGATCAAGCTAAAGATAGAGAAAGGTCGTTGCCACTGCATCCAGAGGACGGGTGCTACACCGATCGCCCCAACCAGCAGCCACTCCAGTCCCACCGGAAAGATCGGAGTGCCTACCGCTAGCCCCAGCAGACACAGCTCTAGGAACAGGGGCACGGCGGCAATGCCTGCTAAGTGAACCCAAAGATACGGATCAGACCAAAAAGAACGCATCGCTTTGAGAAGGAATAGGGTGGGCAACCGCCGTTAAACGGTATCTATAGACAGTATCAATGCCATCGTACTGCTTTGCCAGTACCAAAGGCATCATAGGTATAGTTATGATGTCTTTGTTCGTCCCGTTCAGCACCATCATTTCATCTGCTACTGAGTGACAAATATTACTAAGTTGGTCACTTGGCTTAAATCATTGCCTCTTGCTTCATTGCAGTTCAATCGCCCTACAATGAAGTACACCTGCACTGCTTTCTGCTGCCATGAGCGAACACCGCACAGATTTTGATAGCCCCTGGAAAAGCTCGATCGAATCCTACTTCCCAGATTTCATCGCCTTCTTCTTTCCCCACATTCAAAGCGAAATTGACTGGAGCCGAGCACCTGAATTTCTCGATACCGAACTGCAACAAGTTGTGCGCGATGCAGAACTAGGTAAACGCTTGGCTGACAAACTAGTCAAAGTCTGGCGGGTCGATGGTAGCGAAGTTTGGGTGCTGATTCATATTGAAGTGCAAAACGCAGAAGAGCGCAACTTCGCCGATCGCATGTTTGTCTACAACTACCGTCTGCGCGATCGCTACAACCAGCCGATTTGCAGTCTAGCGTGCTGGGAGACGAGCGATCGAACTGGCGACCGAGCCAGTATCAATCAGAGATGTGGGGCTGTGCCATCACATTTCAATTCCCGATCGTCAAGCTGCTAGACTATGAGCAGCAATGGCAAGCCCTAGAGGGTAGTTTCAATCCCTTTGCAACGGTGGTGATGGCGCATCTCAAGGTGCAGGAAACGCGCAGCAATGACCCACAGCGCAAACTGTGGAAGTTCACCCTGACGCGGCGGTTATATGAGCAGGGCTACGGGCAGCAGGATGTACTGACTTGTACCGCTTCATCGACTGGTTGATGGAGCTGCCAGAAGCATTAGAGTTAGAATTTAGACAAGACCTGGAACGATTGGAGCAGGAGGGACAGATGCCTTATATCAGCAGTATTGAGCGCCGTGCAATGCAAGATGCCATTCATGCGGAGATAGAAAGCCTTCTGGAAGCTAAGTTTGGTGAGCTAGACGAACCACTTAGAGCCATCGTTGATCCATTGGGCAATTTACCTATCAGCGATCGCGCCCGCATGATCCTCCAGATGTCAAAAGAAGAGCTAATTGACCAATTCCAGAGTTCAGATACCTGAATGAGGTTGCTTGAGCACAACTGCATCTGAACTATCAGCGCCAATAACCTAATTGGATAGTGCTTGCTAGGGGCGATCGCGGAAGCGAAAGAGGCTGCAATTGATACCGATAAGGTAGTCCGTGTAAGTCAGTTCTCAGGGCGACCCAATGCCACATAACGCGACTTATGGCGCATGTAGTGAGAGGAGTGAGGGCGCGACGCGCCCTATATGGTGATCGATGGCAAGCTTATTAGAGAAGGAGCGAGGAGGATGTGTGAAGAAAGATCGATCAATGCATAGGATTGATTAAACTATTCCACTTCTTGTAGCCATTCGTCGAGGGTTAAATGTATCCCTCCCCATCTTGCTAAATTAATTTTCTTGAGTTGAACTAAATTATTTTGTATCAGCACTATTGCTTCCAACGAACGAAATCTCCACAAGGTTGCCAAAGCAGAAGTTAAAGAATTAAGTGCAATGGAATATTCTCTATCCGCTACTGGCGCTTCTGAGGTGCATATATCAATGGCTGATGTTAGCGCTGAGATTGCCTCAGCCAACGTATGAGGATTGTTCCTTCGCCAAATTTCTGATGATAAATAATAATCTTCTTTAATATCACCCTCACTACTAATAGTTACAGAACCATTTACAAAACATTCAACGGCAGATGTCATCATACTGGTTATACTGTCGCAATATAGTTGGCACTCACCTACCTCATCAATGTAAGCAACATGTGCCTCTTTAGGGTAAGTACGCCCTAATGCAAGGGCAACAGTATCTGAATCTATTTTTATAAAAGGCAACAGACGACAGCCTTTATAAGTTGGGGGAGCATCTGAATACAAATCCCATTTTATGTCTTCAAGAATAAGCTCAAGAGGGGAAAATTCTAAAATATCTCCCGAATTGTAAAGTTGCGGGAAACATTCTAGACTCCCATTTTTCCACTCATACAATTCGTAAAAATCATTGGGTAATGCTTGGTCTACTCCTATTAAGCTTGACTGAATAGTAGATCGAGATATGCCTGGATTAAAATTCTCAACAAATTCTGGGAAATACGGCTCGACAAAACTTAATAGAGTTTCTCCAGGAACTGAAAGATTGGGATTTGGGTGTAGTGCGATCGCCTCGTCAGGCATTTAATGCGTGAAGACTCGTTGATGAGGTTCAAAGGCTTGCAGGAGAAGATCAAAGTCTCATGAGCGAGGTTCAGAGACTCGCGATCGAGAGTTCAAGCTTCGTGGGAGACAACTCAAGACTCGCGATCGAGGAGTAGAGTCTCGGTGGTGAGTTGCAAAGACTCGTGAGTGAGTTGCAAAGACTCGCGATCGAGGAAATATCCCTCGCGGATGAGTTCTGGTTGCCGATCGACGAGGGAATGGCACGGTCAGGAGACTGGTGTTTCTTTGGTGGCTTTGGCGCGGGAGGCTTTGAAGCGATCGCCTAACTGGTCAGCGATCGCTCTGAGTCCGGGGGTGCTTTTGGCAGCGGTTTTGACGTAGTCGTAGACGGTGAGGCTGCTGGTCATGGCTTCGCTGCTGACGGCGATTAGGGTGTCGTCTACTTTTTCGGTGAGCTGTTGGAGTCTGAGGTGTAGGTCGGTGAGGGCGGCGGCGAGTTGGTAGTCGCTGACGAATTCTTCTAGGTTGAAGCTGGCGGGGAGAATGTCGGGGTTGGACTGGGCGGCGGTGAGGCTATTGCTGACGAAGGCGAGGCTTTTGTTGCCCATCTTGAACAGCCTGCGGCGTTCTTCGATGGTGAGGTGGACTAGGAAGGGGAGTTTGGCTTCGATCGTGGCGAGGGCGGCTTTGATGTCCTGAAGATCGGCTTCTGTGAGTTTGGCAGAGATGTTTTGGTATGGCATAGGGTGAAAGGTTTTTGTTGTAGATGCAGTTGGGTTGCTTGCACTGAGGTGCAGGCGGTTGCTTAGGTTGAGGGTTCCCAGTTGGAGGGGCGATCGCACTAGGAGGGCTGGGGGGTTGCTGATTGTTATGAGGAGGCTCTTTAGCTTCAGCGGTTATCTTGGGGGGCTACTGTGTGGATACAAGTATTTGTTTATTTCGTTTGGGTGTGAATCCGAACCGTGGGGGGAGCTTCCCCCCACACCCCCCTGCTGGGGGACGAAGTGCCTCCCCCAGACCCCCTGCACACTAGTTGGATGGTTTGAAGCGTTGCTTTGGAGGTGTAGGGTGGGAGGCAGGACGTTGATGAACAGATCTGTCTGAAAACTCTGTTGCTGTTGTAGGAGCAAAATAGAAAGCAAACGGCTGATAGGCACTGCTTGCCGCAAACCCTACACCTCCAAAGCAGCGCTACCTACAATCAACCTGATCTGGAGGGGGTGTCGGGGGACGCAGCCGTCCCCTGACAGGGGGTTTGGGGGTCTCCCCCCAAGGCTCGGATTCAGAAACATCAAGACTGATCAGACTAATCAACGACTTGTATATACGCCCTAGCCCTCTAGGAGAAAGTTCAGGTAAGGACAAATGGGGTGATTTATACTTGCATTCAGCAATGCCCAATCAGCTCCAGCGTGAGGCAAATTCATTGTGAGCGATCTGATCACCAAGATTTACAACTCGTTTGATCCCAGCCGTCCTTTGCCAGCAGGCGATCCGCAGTATGTGAACTGTCAGGAGGTGCGGGGCGATGAGGATATTGTGAATGATTTGGGTAAGCGGATGCGGAACTCGGATCAGATGACCTATCAGCTTTACACGGGTCATCGGGGTAGCGGCAAGTCTACGGAGCTGCGGCGACTGCAACAAAGCCTAGAAGAACATGGCTTTTTTGTGGTGTATTTTGAGGCAGACGAAGAAGATATCGATCCGCAAAACGTAGAATACATCGATATTTTGCTGGCTTGCACTCGCCGTTTTCTCAAAGACATTCGATCGGCAAATGCCGCACCGATCCAAAACTGGCTGCGCGATCGCGGACAGGAGCTGAAAGACCTGGCTTTGATGGAAGTGTCCTTCGATAAGCTCAGCGTAGAACAATCCTTGGCGATCTTTACCAAGCTCACCGCCAGCGTTCGGGCGGAACCAACCCAACGCGCCAAAATTCGCGAGAAGGTGAATCCCCATACGATTACGCTGCTGACGGCTTTGAACGAGTTTATTGCCGATGCTCGTCAGCATTTGCCCAACGGCAAAACCAAGCTGGCGATGATTGTGGATAACCTCGATCGCATCCCAATCGACTTTCGGGACAATGGGCGCAGCAACCATGAGGAAATTTTTCTCGATCGCAGTGAGCAGTTGAAGGGGCTGAACTGCCACATGGTCTATACCGTGCCGATCGCGCTGGTCTATTCTCGCTGGGCAAATGAGGTGCAGACGATCTACGGCAAAACCCAAGTGCTGCCGATGGTGATGGTGCAACAGCAGGACGGCACGGTGTTTCCGGCAGGGTTGGCGAAACTGCAAGAGGCGATTCAACGGCGGGTGAGCACCCACGCCCCAGAGATGAAGCTGGATACGCAGGTGTTTGACCATCCTGAAACCCTGGAGCGGCTCTGTACTGCCTGCGGCGGACATATCCGGGAGCTGATGCAGATGATGCAGGAGGCAGTCAACCGGACGGATCAGTTGCCGATCGCCGCGCCAAAAGTCCAACGGGCGA
>JBBSFA010000154.1:0-6739 GCA_038239185.1 Elainellales cyanobacterium
ACCTACTGGGATATCCCCGATCAGCGCAAAGTGGATTTGCAGCAGCAAGGGGGAACTCGGCTGGCACTTCGCTTTTATGATGTGTCGGATATTGATTTGAATACTCAAAATCCGCACAGCTTGCAGCAATACTACTGCGAAGAGTTTGCCCGCGATTGGTATCTGCCAGTGCCGTTGAGCGATCGCGAATACATTGTAGAGATCGGATATACCACAGAAGATGGCGGCTGGCTCATGCTGGCGCGCTCCATCCCAGTCAGAATTCCGCCCGTTTATCCGTCCGATTGGTACGAAGAAAAATTCTCGACGATCGACTGGGATGAAGAGATCCGGTCGCAAGCCTATGAGCTGGGCTTGCCCGATCGACGGTCGTCCTCGAATCGAATGTACGATCGGGTTTTTGAGCTATCTCAGTCCGCAGAGGCTCAGCGTATAGAGGGTTCGCTATTCGGCTCAATGCAGCAAGCTGCCCAATCCGTCAGCTCTTTTGTCTTCCCATCTGGTGTGGGCATGATGTCTGGCATCGGGATAAGTGGTGTGGGCATGATGTCTGGCGTGGGCATGATGTCTGGTGTGGGCATGATGTCTGGTGTGGGCATGATGTCTGGTGTGGGCATGTACTCAATGTCTGGAGTCGGCATGTCTGGCATTGGCATGAGCAGAGTGGGTATATACTCAATGTCCGGCATTGGCATGTCTGGTATCGGTATGTACTCGACGTCTGGCATTGGCATGATGTCTGGCATTGGCATGATGTCTGGCATTGGCATGATGTCTGGTGTGGGCATATACTCAATGTCTGGTATTGGCATGTCTGGTATTGGCATGTACTCGATGTCTGGAGTCGGCATGAGCGGCATTGGTTTCTCAGCTTCTGCACCGCCGATTCGTCCGCGTCGGTTTTGGCTAGTGGCAGATGCCGAGCTGATTGTGCATGGTGCGACCGAGCCAGATGCCACAGTCATGATTGGTGGACAACCGATTAAACTCAATCCAGACGGAACCTTCCGCTTTCAAATGCTGTTTCCAAATGGGCAGATCGACTACCCAATCCTGGCGATCGCGGCTGACGGCGAGCAAAACCGAGCCATTCACCTCAAATTCAATCGCGAAACCCCGGTTTATCGCACCAACACCAAAGAAGAGGCGATGGACGAGTGGTTGCCAGATTGGTAAAAGTAGCGTTCAGCAGAAATCGCTGATCAAAAAAAGCATTGAGGGTAAGTGCTCAGACCTACCCTCAATGCTTTTATTTGCTTTGGCTTTGCGACTAAGCGATCTAGCCGAACAAACTAGTCATGCAGCTAATTTGGCAGCTAATGTAGCAGTCGCCCAACAAAGACCTGACTTTAATAAGCTTTAATATTTGCGAAGATCAATACCCGCTTCTTTTGCCATTGCTGCAACGCCCTTATGCGACAGCGTCTTAATCGCTTTGGTCGAAAGCCGTAGCTTCACCCAACGATTGCCTTGAGGCCACCAAACCCGCTTGTCCTGCAAGTTCGCTTCCTGAAGCTTCTTGTTGCGGCGGTGAGAGTGAGAAACCGCATAGGCATTGTTTGCCTTCTTACCAGTCAATTCGCATTTACGAGGCATGATGATTTGAGAATGGATGGACACGAACGACCATTATACAAGCGACAGGGGAATAGAGGCTAGAGCAAATCTGAAACAGGTGGGATTTCCTTTTTAAGGCGTTCCCAGTTTTCAAAGTGCTGATAAGGTGGTTTACGGCTCAGACAAAAGGACTGTCAGACATGAACACATTTGATTGGATTGTGGTGGGTGCGGGTCTTGCCGGATCTGCTCTGAGCTATGAGTTAGCAAAAGTTGGATTCTCGGTGCTGCTGCTCGAACAAGCTGCCGCCCCGCTCAATGGCACTCGCTACAGCTACGGCGGCGTTGCCTACTGGTCAGGACTCACGGATCTGACCCGGCAGCTCTGTCAAGAAAGTATTGTGTTGCATCGCCAGCTTTCAGCGGAACTAGAGGGCGACACCCAATTTCGAGAACGGCAAATGCTGCTCACCATCGATCGCGATCGCGACCCAGAAGCGATCGCCGCAGAGTATAGCCAGTTTGCCGTTCCGCCCGCCTTGCTGACTCCAGAAACTGCCAAAGCCATTGAGCCGTTGCTCAACATTGAAGCGATCGCCGCTGCCCTGCTGCTGCCGCACGGACATGTTTCTCCGCAAGCCACTGTTGCCGCATACAATCAAGCCTTTTTGCGAGCAGGCGGCGTGATGCAAACGGCACAGGTCACAGGTATGCTGCGGCAAGGGCAAAAGATCACGGGCGTTCTGACCCCTAGCGATTCCTATGAAGCCGCCAATGTGGCAGTTTGTGCTGGGGGGTTGAGTCGATCGCTGCTGAAGGCGGCAGGCTTATCCGTGCCAGTCTACTTTACCCAAGCCGAAATTATTGAAACACCGCCCGTTGATCTCCAGATGCAAACGATCGTCATGCCAGCGACGCTCAAGCGCTTTGCAATGGAAGCAGAAGCCAGCAAAGCCGAGGCAGCTTGGGATGAAACAGGTCGCGAGGTTTTGCCACCCGTGCTAGATATTGGGGCAGTCCAGTTTCAAGACGGCAGTATCCGCATTGGGCAGATTAGCCGCATGTTGACCGATCCAGATGCAGTGGTCGATGTTGGTCAGAGCGAGGCGACTTTGCGATCGGCGATCGGACACATTTTGCCTGCCCTGAAGGATCTACCGGGTCATTGGTGTAGCTGTCTAGTCTCGTTTAGCGGCGATCGACTGCCGCTGGTTGGGGCTTTGCCAAATACTGAAGGGCTGCATCTATTTGCGGGTTTTAGCAATCCCTTTGCGCTGTTGCCCCCGACCGCCCGTCGGTTTGCTCAATTTGCCGCAGGCAATCCTGACAAAATCATTGAGGCTCTATCGCCACAGCGGTTTTAAACTTTCCCCAAGTTCCTGCGATTGTGCCACGATCGAAACTTGCCACGATCGAAACTATTGTCTTTTGTCTTTCAGCCTTGTGGAGTGATTTTTGTCATGCTCACGTCAGTTGCTACAGATAATTTGCCGTTTTTGGGATCAGAGGTTGCTGCATCCTACCAGACGGCGCGAGTTGTGATTCTACCGATTCCTTTTGAGGCAACAACGACCTACCGAAATGGCTGTCAGGATGGACCTAGCGCTATTTTGCACGCCTCGCAGCAGGTTGAATATTACGATGAGGAGTTGGAACAAGAGCTTTGGGCGGTGGGAATTTTTACTCACGCAGCGATCGCTGATACACGCGGCGATCGTCCGGTTTCGTCGGAGCAGATGCTGCAAGTGACTCAAGAAACCACGGCAAAGCTGATTGCCGACGGCAAGTTTGTGATTGGGCTAGGCGGTGAACATAGCATCACGACAGGGTTGGTAGAAGCTTATCGGCAGGCGAATCCAGACGAGCTGTTTACGGTCGTGCAAATTGATGCCCACGGCGATTTGCGGCACGAGTACGAAGGCTCCATTCATAATCATGCCTGTATCATGCGGCGCGTCGTGGACATGGGACTGCCGACGTTGCAAATTGGCATTCGGAGCATTTGCAGGGAAGAAGCCGATTTGATTAAAGACAAACAGTTAGCGGTGTTTCGGGCGCGGGAAATTGCCATGCAGCCGGATTGGATGGATCGGGCGATCGCCAGCATCAAAACGCCCAAAGTCTTTTTGACGATCGATTTAGACGGGATTGATCCCACGCTAATTCCGGGAGTGGGCACTCCAGAACCGGGTGGCTTAAACTGGTACTCGCTCATGACCTTCCTGCGTCGCGTTTTTGAAACCCACGATGTGATCGGCTGCGATGTGATGGAACTCGCGCCGATTAAGGATTCTGTGGTGTCGGAGTTCACAGCCGCCAAGCTGGTGTACAAGCTGATTGGCTATCAGGCGATCGCGCAGGGGTGGCTCTAGCTTAGAGCTGGTTTCGGGCTTTGATTTGCAGGTAGCGATCGACGAGCTGTTCTGTGATTTGATAGGCAGGTGCATCCAGTACCAGCACCCCTTTCTGCTTCAGCGTTGCAAAAGCGATCTGTCGCTGGGTCAGCAAATCTAGCGCTACGGCGCGAGCATAAGTGCTGTCCAGATCGTGGGTCATCGCTTCAGCTTTTGTGTCAACTTGCGGATCGCGCAGGGTGACACAAAAGGGCAGATAGCGCGGTCTTAAGCGCACCATTGCCGACAGCAGTTCGGCAGAGGCAGTTTTGTCGATCAGCTCCGTGATCAGTACCACAAGGGCACGGCGGGTTTGCTGACGGGTAATTGTGGTGATTGCGCTCAAATAGTCTGGCTCCAGCAAAGTCGGCTGGAGCGGAGTCAGCCGATCGATCAGTTTTGCCAGTTGATTTTGTCCCCGCTCTGGCGGAATCCAGGTGTGCAAGCTGCGATCGAATACGCCAATTCCCACCCGATCGCCCCGGTGTAATCCCGCTAATGCCAAAGACAGCGCTGCATTTAGCCCCCAGTCAAAGCGGGCGAGTCCTTTCACCTGTGCCGTCATCAAGCGACCGCTATCCAGCAGAATAATCAGCGTTTGCTCGTTCTCCGGCTCCAAAACCCGCAGTAGGGGGCGATCGCGCCGCGCCGAGGCTTTCCAGTCAATCAGGCGAGGATCATCGCCGCTGCCATATTCCCGCAGTTCGGCAAATTCTGTGCCCATGCCCATCCGCTTGCTTTGCTTCAGATTGCCTGTCGTTTGCAGGGTCAGGCGAATCGAGAGCGATCGCAGCCCCACTAGATCGGGATAAACCGCGACCGTTTGCGGCTGAGCCGTATGCCAGTTGTGCCATGCCAGCCGCCACGCGCCCAACTGCCGCACTTGCACTTTGCCCCAGTTGTATTCGCCGCGCTGAGTCGGAAACACCTGATAAGTCAGTTCTTCTTGAGCATTAGCGGGCAGCGAAACCTGGAGAACCGCTGGATTGTCCGGCAGCAGGGGTGGCAGATTGGATATAAGGGCTTGTGGAGAGGCATCGCGGATTTGCAAGGTTGCCGATCGCTGCCCTGCCTTTACCACCAGCCGAATCGGATTATCCCGCCCGATCGACAGCCGCTCAATCGGCAGACGCTCTACAGTGGCTCGATCGCGCCGGACGCGCCACCCATCTGCGATCGCTGCACCCAGCACCAGCGCATCCCACAGCAACAGCAGTATCGCGGTTTCGCCAAGGGTCGGATGGGCAGAAGGAGCGATAGCGACCACTAAGCCGATCGCCGTGCCGAGCAGCAGCAGCAGGTAGACTCGCAGCGAAGGAATCATAGAAAAATCAGGAGGGGACTGAAGGATATCAGTAGTTTACTGGCATAAGTTGTCTGGATTCCCAGAGCCGAGCTTGGCGATCGCCAAAACTGGATAATCTTTGCAGGCGTAAACAGGAAGCGTGGCTGGAAATTCAGAGTTCACTGATGTACATAAAGGTGCATTAACAGCTCGACTTGCGAAACATTTTTTGAAGTAATTCTGAACATCATGATTACTGGGATCGATATTACGTGCATTCACTAAAAGTGTTAGTGCTTGCTCAACATTACTTTTAGCATTTAGTCTAGCTTGGTTGTAGTAGAGATTTGTCTGATAGGATTTAGGCAGTTGCAGTTGCAACTTCTGCCCCTGTTCATACAACCGATTGGCTAAATCCTCTGGGTTATAACCAGCTTGTCCTGCCTGCTTTGCTAAGTAGGCAGCCAACTTAGCAAGTATAGGGTAATCAATTGGCTGAAGCTGCTCTGGTTGAAGTTTGAGATATAGATCAGCAGCGGTTTTAAATTCAGATTGAATCGGAGGCATCATTCTGGCTGGGCAATGCTATTTTGGAGCCTTTTCCATGACCAGAAAAATGGACGATCTGAGGGCACACATCCAACATTGCTTGCTGAATATCTCTTGAACGAACAGCCCATCTTTGTTCTAGCTGAAACTGTTCTCCTTGGTGAGCGCGGCGCAGTTCATCACTAATATCTCGTGCTTCCTGCTCAAGCCGTAAGGGAGAGGTTCCCTTGGGATTAGCAGCTAGAAATAAAATCTTTTTCATAGAAACCTTCCGTCATCAGTAACATAAATTATTTTGATATACCGCGATCGGCGGTTTAGGAGCGGATTGGTTTAGAGTCCGATGAAGCGGCGTTGCTGCTTGCACAAATATCGGTAATTCTGGTTTGCTTTAGCTAAGAATACATTGGCTAGAATCGACTTTCCGAATTCAGAATTACTTTAGCTTTCGCTTTATTTGCGATCTCCGTTGTTGATCTGTTCTAGGTCTTAGTAGAGATAGATAAAGCTGGATTAAACTGATGCAGTTAAGTTATGTATGACTATGGCGGAAGAATGATCTCTGAAAACCCATTTCAAACGATTTGTGCGATGAGGTTCGAGAGGTAAAACTGTACTTGTCCTACCCCTCGTAACCCGTCTGGGATCGCTATATCGCTGTACTAACTGAAATTTGAATTCGCTGAAATGCATTAAGAGATAGTTAGATGAATTGAGTTAAGCCAACTCATCTAGCTACCTCTTAATTAGCTTAGTGTGATTAATAGCCCAGAATAGTACCCGCAAGGGTGCTTTTTCTAAGTTGCCGCAGGCGATTACTGGGGCAAGGTCTCCGGTGAAGCTAATGGTGACGATGGAGTATTGGGAGGGCTGCTAGAGGCACATAGTTTCAAATTTGGTGCCTCATATAGAGTAAGGGTTTGAGGCATTATCCAAGGGCAAAAAAGACCATGAT
>JBBSFA010000155.1:0-6731 GCA_038239185.1 Elainellales cyanobacterium
AACGACATTGCGATCAAGATGTTGTTTCGCCCCTATCGGGCGGTTTATCTGGGTGGGCGGCAGTTGCCCTTCACGCCAGGGCTGATTCCGAGCAACCAGGAGCGGTTGGCTAAGCGGATTTCTGACACGATCATGGGTTCTCTGCTGACCCCCGCAGAACTGCAAAACCTGGCGCGCAAGCTGCTGCAAACTGAACGGATTCAGGCGGCGATCTATTGGCTGCTGGATCTAGCGCTCGCGCAAGTTCAGGCGGTGAATCAGGAAAAAGCCGCGACGATCGTCGCCAATATTCTTCAGGATTTGCTCAGCCAGTCCTTACCGCGCTTGATTAAAGTCATGGCGCGACGAGAAGATTTTTTGGAAACGCAGATCAATCAAATTTTCGATCAGGTCTTGCTAGAACTGCGGCTGACTGAGGGACAAGCCGATCAGCTCTCTCAGTGGCTACTACAGGTGGCATTGCCTCCCGATGTGATGCGGCAAGCGATCGTGGATTTCTTGACCGATCGCAACATCCGCGTGATTGACGAAAGCTTTCGCGAGAAGACCAGCGGCACTTACTGGGTTGTCGCCAACCTGTTTGGGGTGCGGAATGCGCTCACCCGCCTGCGGACTTACTGCTTAGATGAACGAGAGGCAAGTAACGCCCGGATTGCAGAGCTAACCTTAGCGTTGGGTGTCCGCAGCCGTCTGCAAGAAATCCTGCAAAACCTCTCGCTGCAAAATCTGCCCGTCTCCACAGTACGGCAGTTCCGCAAAACGATTCGAGAGTCTGTGCGGGACTACCTCCAGAACCGAGGGGTTGATCTGCTGCAAGGGTTGAGCGATTCGATCGATTGGAATAATACAGCAACGCTGCTGCTCAGCCGTCTCCGCACTTCTGAGGCGGTGGTTAGCTCACTCAAGCCCGTGAGTGAAGAGCTAGCGCTGGTGCTAGAGCGCTATTTGGAAAAAGATTTAGAGGCGATCGTGGCTCAAGCGATTCCGATTCTCAATATTGACCAGGTGATTATTAATCGGGTGCAAGCGACCTCGCCGCAAGACTTGGAGCAGGCGATTCAGGGCATCGTCAAAAGCGAGCTACAGGCGATCGTCAATTTGGGCGGCGTTTTAGGCTTTGTGATCGGGCTGATTCAGACGGGCAGCTTGTTAATTCGCTAGCAAAATTGCCTTGATCAGCTTCGCAAAGCTGATCAAGGCAATTCAAGGCAGTTTGATCCGCCGCTAAACCAAGCTTACTTCGAGATGAAGTCTTTTCCTTGGTTTATTGCGTCTTGCCCGATGTTTCTGTATACCCAGCCCAAAGCCAAAGCCAACGGTAGCACTACGATCAAAATATTCCAGATCATCGCTTTAATCCTCCTCTAAAGTTTTATGACATAGTTCTTATCTTTAGATCTATTTTGCGACCAATCGCTTAATTTTGCTAGATCATCCGTTATATTTCTTTACAATTTGCTTAAGTATTATTCCCTAAGTTGAAGAAGAAAATCCCAGATCTGTCCCTTTCCCCGCATGGACGATCGCCAGTTTCTCATACCGCTTCGCATGTTCGATCAAGTCTGCCGCTTCTACTTCTGACACGACCCGTACCACTTTAGCCGGAACGCCGATCGCCAGCGATCGAGCTGGGACAGGCTTTGTCACGACTGAGCCAGCGCCGATAATGCAGCCTTCGCCCACCTGGACGCGATCGAGTACGATCGCGCCGATCCCGATTAAGCTGCCTCGCCCGATGCAGGCGCTATGCACGACCGCCCGATGCCCGATCGTCACGTAATCTTCTAGGATCGTGGGTGCGCCGGGATCGCCATGCAGTACGGCTCCGTCTTGGATGTTGGTGCAGATGCCGATCGCGATTCGCTCCACATCGCCGCGCACGACTGCCCCATACCAAATGCTTGCCCCAGCGGCGATTTCGACCTGCCCCAGCACGGTGGCGTTGGGAGCCACGAAGGCAGCTCGCGATAAATCGGGGGGCGACCAATAGGTAGGAAAACTAAATAATTCTTCGGTCTGACCCATGTTCTTCTTTCAAAGCCTCCAGCAGTTACACGGAGTATACTAGAAACACCGGATCTGGCTTAGGTCGCGTATGCTGACACCAATTACATGATGAATCCAGCTTTACAGTATCCAATCTTTGGTCCAGAAATTCAATGTCCCCACTGCCGACAGACCATTCCGGCACTCACGTTGACAGACACTTATCTGTGTCTGCGCCACGGGGCATTTGAGTCAGATCCAAAGACAGAGGAATTGGTTCACCTCCAGTCTGGGCGGCATTGGCGGCAATGGAACAATGAGTGGTATCGCCAACACACTCATCCAGATGGCATTCGGTTTGAAATTCATGAAGCGCTCGATCGCCTTTACACTCAGGGCTATCGGGCGACTAGGGTAATCATTGCCTGCCGCTATAAGGACTTGATCAGCACCTATTTAGAGCGTAGCGCCCCTTGGCGAGGGCAGCCCGATTCGCCGCGCCCTCGCCTCTATGGACTTCCGGTTGAGTTTAGCCCCGACCCGCCCGAAGATCCTTGCTGGGAGGTGATTAACTTCGATTTGGAAAAGGAACCTGGCGCACCCGTGCGCTATCCCTATTTTCGCTTATTTGAATAACCTAGCTTTGGCATAGCGCTTGGGATAGCTCTAGCACCGCTTGGACTAATTGGTCTATCTCAAGCGGCTTTGTGATGTGCCGTTGATAGCCGCTTGTGAGGGTGCGTTGATGATCATCTTCTCTAGCGTAGGCGGTTAGGGCGATCGCTGGAACTTGCCCACCTTGTTCAGCGGGTAGAGTCCGAATCTGCTGGATCAGGGTATAGCCATCGACTTCGGGCATTCCAATATCGCTGATGAGTACATCGGGTCGGAAGGAACCTAGATTTGCTAGGGCTTCAGCCGCAGAGGTGACGCTGAGGACTTCTGCGCTGTGTTGGGTCAGCAAAACGGTCAGTAGCTCACGGGCATCAGGATCATCATCGACCGTGAGGACTCGAATCCCAGTCAGATCGTAATCGTTCTCAGAAACCCTTTCTACCTGCTGGGGTTCCGGTTCAAGCCTCAGCAGCGGTAGCTGAATCGTAAAAGTGGCTCCCAGATCTGCGCCTGGACTAGCAGCCGCGATCGTGCCACCCAGCGCTTCTACGAGCTGACGCACGATCGCCAATCCCAACCCCAACCCGCCATATTTGCGAGTGATCGAGAAATCCTCTTGTTGAAACGATTCAAAAATGTGGGGCAGAAAGTCCGGGTCAATTCCTTTGCCTGTGTCGCTCACCATAATTTGCGCCTGATCGCCCACTTGCTCTAGCTGGATATCCACCCGTCCTCCTTTAGGGGTGAACTTGATGGCGTTGGACAGTAAGTTCCAAACAATCTGCTGAAGCCGAGTCGAGTCGCCTGAGACTTGCCCGATATTTGGCAGGACTGGATAGATCTGGATGGATTTGGCAAGGGCGGCGGTTTTAACGGTGTCGATCGCCGATTCAATCACAACTGCCAGATTGACAGGTATCGCATTGATGGTAAGCTTGCCGCGTAGAATTTTGGCAATATCGAGCAGGTCATCAATTAACTGAGTTTGCAGTTTGGCGTTGCGTTCGATCGTGGCTAGGGCTTCAGCCGTTTGGGTTTGGTCGAACTGATAGGTTTGCAGCAGCTTTGTCCAGCCCAAAATGGGGTTGAGCGGCGATCGCAGCTCATGGGAAAGCACCGCCAGAAACTCATCTTTGATCCGGTTCGCCCGTTCGGACTCCAGCCGCGCCGTTTGTTCTCGCTGTAAGAGGCGATCGCGTTCAGCCTCCAGTTCTTTGGGGTCATGAATATCGGTGCAGGTGCCAAACCATTTCATGATCTGTCCATGCGGGTCTTTGAGCGGCAGACCCAGCACCAGATACCAGCGATAGCTATTACTTGCTGCTTGTCTCAAGCGATATTCATGGCGATAGGCGGTGGCATCCCGAACTGCATTCATCCATACCGTGTTAGAGACTTGCCGATCGTCTGGATGGACGGCTGAGAGCCAGCCTTGCCCCAAAGCCTGTTCAAACGTGAGTCCCGTGTAGTTGCACAATTGTTGATTGACATAATCGCACAGACCATTGGCATCGCAAGTCCAAACTAGCTGCGGAATCGCCTCTGTGAGATAGCGGTAGCGTTCCTCGCTCTGCTGGAGCACTAGCTCTGCTCGTTTGCGATCGCTGACATCTTTGAACAAGATAGCGACTGTATGGTGCTCTGGTCGCCCGATCCGAAAGGCAGAAACCTCAAACCAGCGGTTCATAACATCAGAGCCGTTCTCAAAGCGGGCGGGTTCGCCAGTCAGCGCGACGTTGCCGTAAATCTCAAACCAATGGCTTTCCAGCTCTGGGATGAGCTGACGCATCGTTTTGCCCGTTGCTTGTTCTAGTCCCGTATGCTGCTCAAACACCGGATTAGTTTCTAGAAAGCGGTAGTCGCAGGGGGCATTCTGGGCATCAAACATCATTTCGATCACACAAAAGCCCTCATTCATCGACTCAAATAGGGTGCGATAGCGCTCCTCAGATTGGTACAAAACCTGCTCGGCTTGTTTGCGAGCGGTCAGTTCCTTTTCTGATAGAGTTCTGCCTGCTGAAGGGCAATCCCCACCTGAGTTGCTAGCTCTTGGAGCAGATCCACTTCGAGGGGTTGCCACGGGCGAGGAGCCGCGCAGTGATGCGCCACTAACATGCCCCAGAGCTGATTATTTTGGAGAATAGGCACAACCAGATTGGCTTTCACCTCATACTGTGCCAAAAAATCAACGAGTGCGGGGTCGAAGTTTCCATCTTGGATATTCGCGATCGCCGTTACCTCTCCCTGATGATAACGATCGATGTAATTTGCGGACAGCGGCGGACTGTAGGTCAGCGGTTGCGGGGCATGGATTGTCGAAGAGAGCAACGATCGGCATCCTGCCGCAAGCGATTCTGCCACCACCATCCCGGTTCCAGGCTGTTCCAGCCGAAACACCAGCACTCGATCGGTGTGCAAAAATTGCCGCACCTCGGCTACGGTAGTCTGGAGAATTTCATTCAGATCCAGCGATTGGTGAATCTGCCGAGTGATCTGAGCGACCACTTTTTCTCGTTCGATCCGCAGTTGCAACTGGGCGCGAAGCTGCACGGTTTCAATGGCTCCAGTCACCGCAAGCTGCAACCCTGCGGGGGTAATCTGCTCTTTGACTAAATAATCTTGTGCTCCGGCTTTCATCACCTGCACGGCGATCGCCTCATTGCCTTGTCCTGTCACTACGATCACCGGCAAACAGGGCGATTGATTGGACGGGCACAATTGAGCCAAAAATTCCAGCCCGTCTAGGTCGGGCAGTCGATAATCCACCAGCACCGCGTCGGGTTGGTGCTGCCGCCATAGTTCTAGTCCTTGCTGCCCTAGCTTTGCTTCGACGATCGTGTAAGTGCAGTCTCGATCGCGCAACAGATACTGCCGATAGAGTTCTCGGTCTGCTAGGGAGTCATCGACAATTAATAGAGTGCGCTGTTGCAGGGGCATCGTGTGGATGTATGGAGTAATCGATCAGACTGAGGATCGAATCCCGATCGGCTTTGAGGCTAGGATTCGATCTTTGACAGATGCTGGGTGATGCTCGTTAAAAGTCGCTGGAGCTGAAAAGGCTTCGCTAAATAATCGGTTGCACCTGCCGCCAAGCATCGGTCTAAATCTCCCGACATTGCCAAAGCGGTTAGAGCAATAATGGGAATAGAGCGGGTTTCGGCATCAGCGCGAATTTGACGGATCGCGGTCAATCCGTTCATTTGCGGCATTTGAATATCCATTAAGATTAAGTCAGGCTGATGCTGTTTTGTCATCTGCACCGCTTCCAGCCCATTGCGGGCAAGGATGACCTGAAATCCATGCGCCTCCAGGTAATTCAGCGCAACTGCGATGTTGGTTTCGTTGTCTTCTGCCAACAGGATTCTGACAGCCGCACCCGATTCTTGTACCGCGATCGGTTGCGGTAAAGCTGGCTGCTGTAAAATACTGTCAGCGATCGGCAAGGTTTGAGCCGGGAAGGCTTGACTGGGCGCTTGGCTGGGTAACAATACGCTAAAGCAGCTTCCTTGTCCCACAACGCTCTCCACCCGGATGCTGCCGCCATGCAGATCCACAATGTGCTGAACGATCGACAGCCCTAATCCAGTGCTTTCATAGTGCCGGGATAGGGCACTATCTATCTGAAAAAAGGGCTGAAAAATCTGATTGAGATGCTCCGCAGCCATGCCAATGCCGCTGTCTGTAATCCGAAATTCAAGGGCTTGCTGGGGAAGATTCAGGCTCACCTCAAGCGCCACAGATCCGCCATTTGGCGTAAATTTTACGGCATTAGTCAGCGGGTTAACTAGTACTTGGCGCAACCGACGTTCATCTGCTCGAATTTCAGTGATGGTCTTATCCAGGTAGAAACTTAGCTGAATCCCCTTTTGGTCGGCTTGCGGCTTGGCAAAATTGAGGCTGGATTGACATAGCGGACGAATGGGGTCGTGTTCTAGACGTGTTGTTGATTTCTGTAGAAAGCCTTCCTGTTCAGCTCTCTAGTCCATCCAGCAACAACTCTGAAACACTACCCGCCAATCAGGGGGTGGGCGTAAACGGGTGGAAGCGAAAGAGCCATTGATTCTAGAAGCGCTCGATCGCTTGGTCGAACCGAGCAGCCGTGGAGAACCCGAATGTCCTTTGCGTTGGAC
>JBBSFA010000156.1:0-6720 GCA_038239185.1 Elainellales cyanobacterium
AATGATTGGATTCGTAGTCGGTCTGGCTACCGAATTTGCAACGGGTCAGGGCATTTTGTCTCAGCTAGGTTTGATGTAAGACTAGCTTTTCAGTTCAAGAATTCTTGCAAAGAGGGTGCGATCGCAGATCGCGCCCTCTTTTTGTCGCTGCTGAGCTGCCGATGCGATCGCTACTGATCGGCGTGCGGCGGGATGCTATCGAAGATCACCTGGTAGGTTGGGTAGGCGCAAGCCGTTTGAGCACTTGGAGCTGGGCTTCGGCATCGTTGCGGCGACGAAAGCGGGCGATGATAATTGTTTGGGCGTTGGGCAAACACTGGATAATGCACCAAGGTTGGAGGCGATCGCTAGACTTTTTCCCGATCGCTCAAAATCTCATACCCCGATTCCGTCACCAAAACCGTATGCTCAAACTGAGCCGAAAGCGCCCGATCGACCGTGACCACCGTCCAGCGATCGCTCAAGGTGCGCGTCACCTTCGAGCCAGCATTCAGAATCGGCTCTATCGCCAGAGTCATACCTGCCTTTAGCTTCACGTTAGGCATTTGGTGCGTCCGAAAATTGAACACAGACGGTTCTTCGTGCAGATTGCGCCCAACTCCATGCCCCGTGTAATCTTCCACCACTTTGAAGCCATTTGCTTCAGCGTGATCCTGAACCGCTCCGGCAATATCCAGCAGATACTTCCCCGCCTTGACCTGCTCAATCCCTTTGTAGAGCGTTTCCTCCGCGACCCGAATCAGCTTCGCCGCCGCCGGAGTCACTTCTCCCACGGCAATCGTCACACAAGAATCGCCGTGAAACCCTTCAAAATAAGCGCCCGTATCGACCTTCAGCACATCCCCTTTGCAAAGTTTTTTCCTGCGATTTGGGATGCCATGCACCACTTCATTGTTGAGACTGGCGCAGATCGAGGCAGGAAAGCCGTGATAGCCCTTAAAGCTAGGCACTGCACCCATTTCACGGATTCTCTTTTCAGCGTAAGCATCTAGATCTGCCGTAGTCAGCCCCGGTTCTACCCGCTGCGAGATCTCTTTGAGCACGATCGCCACAATTTTGCTCGCCTGCCGCATGATCTCGATTTCAGACTCGGTCTTAATCTCAACGCCTCGACCCCGCTTGCGATCGCGAGCGGGTTGAGACGGTTTAGGCAGAATATTTGTAAAGATGTTCATAGCTGCCAATCAGGCGGACTCTGAAGGAGTAGTGGGCGGTGCTGCGATCGCATCTTTGGCTCTCTGGCGCTCTTCTTTTTTCTTGCGGTCTGCCGCCAAAATATCTTCCATCACCTGACGAGCTTGGCTCAGCTTTTCCAGGTTGCTGCGATACAGCTCCAAATCTTTTTGCATTTTGTCTGCCGAAAGATTTAGCCCTGCTGCTAACGCTTCTAGTGCGTCGTTGCGCTGCTTCTCATCTTTCACCAGATCCGAATTCATCCCTTCCAGCAGCGTGTACAGACCGATCGCAAACAGACGGCTATATTTGTATTTGGGATTCTCAGCGATCGGCTTAAGTTGCTCCAATAGGCTATTTCCGCCCGTTGAGTCAGGCAATTGCTTGACTTTGGAGAGAAAATCGCTGGCGTTGGTGTTGCCAATCTGCGATCGCACCTGTTCGGCATCTTGCCGATATTTTTGTGGATCAGCCTGCAAGGATTGACACAGCGCATTAAAAATCTAGGTCAAATCGGTATCCGGGCGGTAGCCCAGCATGAAGCGATCGAACGTGGTCACTACGCCCAGCGCATAAATCGGGTCATAGCGAAAGTCCGCATTGACGGAGAGCAGATGCATCTCCACCATCATCTCTTCTACCACCCGCCGATAGATCGAGTTGATCGGGCGAGTGTGCAGGGTGTAGAAGGCTCTCTTGGTATCAGAAACGGTGCGGACTGTACTCACTAGAAACTCTAAAAATAATACGATCCCCATTATCCCATATCACTAGGAAGATGGTGAGATTTAAAAATGGAGAGTAGGAGATTCGAACTCCTGACCTCTGCGGTGCGATCGCAGCGCGATACCAACTTCGCTAACTCCCCTCAGCGAGTCTCATTATAGCGCTTCGCGATCGAATAGTCTGAGATTGTTTTTGGCAATTTGTGCAGTTCTCAGCATCTAAAAAAGAACCTAAAGTTTATGCTATCGAGAATTTTTTGCCTCGAATTGGCGCAACGTCTCGATAATTTGCAGGTTTGCTTTGGGAAATGGAAATCGATCGAGATCGGACAAATTGACCCACTGAATTTCATCGCACTCGATCGGCTTGGGTTCACCGCCCAGATATCGACATTGATGAACGTGAAGCACTACATGATAGTGAGTATAAGAATGATAGATCGTGATCAGTGGCTCACCCACTTCGATCTCAATGTCTAACTCTTCGCGGATCTCACGATGGATACAATCCTCGACGGTTTCGCCCGGTTCTATTTTGCCGCCTGGAAATTCCCAGAGTCCGCCCAGCAAGCCTTCAGGACGGCGACGATCGATCAAAATTAAACCCTGATCATTCCAAATGACGGCGACTCCGATCGCTTTGGTAGGCAAAGGCGATCGAGATTCTGAAATAGGCAGGTCGTTTTGCATATGGTGCTGGTTGGCTAAACAATAAGGCTGCCACGGGCAGAGCAAGCAGGCAGGATTTTTGGGCGTACAAATCGTGGCACCTAGATCCATTAATGCCTGATTGAAGTCACGCGGATTGTTGGGATCGAGCAGCGCGGTCGAAATCTGCCATAACAGTTTAAGCGATCGGCTAGGCGGCGCTTCTAATGCCAACAGACGAGCCAGCACTCGCTTCACATTTCCATCTAAAATCGGCAAAGGCTGATTAAATGCCGCGCTCAAAATGCCGCCTGCGGTGGTTTGTCCAACGCCGGGTAAAGCCAGAACTGCGGCAAGATCGGTGGGAAAGATGCCGTCGTACTTTTGCACAATCGCTTGAGCCGCTTTGTGCAAGTTGCGGGCGCGAGCATAGTAGCCCAGTCCTTGCCAAGCTTTCAGGACTTGCTGCAAATCGGCTTGGGCAAGGCTGGCGATCGTCGGGAACTGTGTCAGCCAGCGATCGTAGTAGGGAATCACCGTTTTGACCTGGGTTTGCTGCAACATGACTTCCGAAACCCAAATCGCATAGGGATCTCGCGATCGTCGCCACGGCAAATCACGACCCGTCTGGGCATACCAGTCAAGTAGGGCTAATCTGCACGCGGTGAGATTGGACTGGATGAGATTGAACTGCGTGATCCGCGTGAAATTGTTTGCCACGATCGCCCTACTCGATCGACTGTCCATCCCGCCGTCCCAGCTCATAAACGCCGCCGCCGATGCAAGCAATAATTCCCATGCTGATTGTCCAGCTTCGCCCCAGGCTGAGTTCAATGCCCCAGTTGCACAAGCCGCCCGCAATTAGGAATGGAATGATGCTCAGCAGCGAAGCCAAAAAAGCATTGAGGGATTCGCCCGCTTGGCGATTGCGCTCATACTCTTGCGTCGAGCTATAGAGCGATCGCTCAACAAAATTCATCCACTGTTCTAGCTTATCTGTCACCCATTCGCTGACGGGAGAAAAGCCGAGGTAGAGCGCCAGCGACCACAGCCCCAGTCCTGCCAGCATCGCCGGATCGACATGAAACGAGAAGGGAAAAATTTCGGTCAGCATGGCAAGGGCGAGTAAATTGGTCTGTAAATTAACATAACGTTAATTTAGTTATTTAACCGCTTCACCGGATCTGCCTCGATCGCGCAAAACGAACAGATTGCCTGCCAAATCTCAGGCTGCACATTCGCTAGCGCGTGGTCGCTCTCTAATTCAATAAGCTGCACCTCCGATCGCGTCGCCGCATAGTCGCGGCTAGCTTCGATTGGAATCACTTCATCCTGCCGCCCATGCAAAATCAAAGTCGGCAGCGGACGTTCAAGCTGAGTCTCATCATATTGGGCAGCATCCGTCACAAAAGCATAGTGGAGCGGCAGCTTGGTTTGTAGGGCATAGTGATAGACCTGAAGCGATCGCGTTTCTCGCCACTGCTGGATTTGCTCTCGTCCCAGACGCGGCAGCCAATGTTCTAAAAACTGGAAGGCAGGAGCCAGCAGCACCAGGCGATCGACCTGTGGACACTGTTCACCCAGCCACGCCGCCGTTAAGCCACCCAAGCTAGAGCCAATCAAAGTCACCGATCCTGATGGCAGCAGCGATCGCACCTGCTCAATTTGCCGAGTCAAGGTCAGATGATAGAAATCATTTTGGTTTAGATCAGGCGATCGCAAGTCAAGATTCAGCGCTTGAAAAGCGTGAGCGAGGAATTGAGCTTTGGTCGATCGAGGGCTGGAGGCAAATCCGTGCAGGTAAAAGTAATGGGTCATGAAGTTTGTTCGTTGCGGGTTGGCACTGCTGATAGTCTAAATCTTTGCTGGTTTAGATAGATCTGCGCTGACATCGGGAATTCTACCTAGAGTACTCAAGCGCGCTCAGGAGCGCATCTAACTATGGCAAGCGCTGGTTTAAACAAGTGGATCGTTAGTGGCAATTTAGCAGCCGATGCTCAGATTAAAACCGTGGATTTGCGAGATGGCGATCGCGCCCAAGTTGCTGAAGCGACGCTGTATGTGCGAAAACCCCGCGATCGGGAAGGCTCTTTGACGGTTCGGCTCAGCATCTGGGAAAAATCTGCCGCTTGGCGCAAACTGCCCTACTTGAAAAAGGGATCGCTGATCATCTGCACGGGCAGCTTGGACTCGAAGCCTTATATTTCTAGCAACGGCAATGTGCCTAAAGCGGGGCTGGAGATGACCGTTTTGGATATTGATTTGGACATCGTGAAAAACGATGAAGAAGAGGCTGAAGAGACAGAAGCTAATCCTTTTGAGGAACCTGATCTAGAGCTAGTGGAGGACAAGAGCGATCGTCCAGAAGCTGCTAAGTCAGGGAAGGCAAAAGATAAGAAAGTTGCCGCTTCTGCTTGATCGCGGCGGGATTTTATTTTTGTCTAAAATCATCTCATCCATTTAACCCTACTGTGTACACACAAGTCTTGCTCAACCCTAGAATCCTGCATTCGCCCCCTAAATCCCCCAGAATTGGGGGATTTAGGGGGCTAGACAACGGTTGGCGATCGCCAACCAATTGTGCGTGCACAGTAGCCCATCCAACCATCAGAAAACCATCAGAGTCAGAGCCATTCTTATGCCTAAGCTACAAGCCGTTCAGATTGACGAAGATACTATTATCTATGTTGAAGTCGAAGATGATGTAGAAATGCCAGAAGTCGTTGACGAAGCCGAGGAGCAGGGGCGCGGCGGTGGGAAAGGCTGGGGAGACTCCGCTGCCGTCCAGGTTGCCCGCAATTTTGAGCAAATTCAAAGCACCATTCGCACCTACACCAAACATACGCTCAGCGCCTTCAAGGACGTTGCCCTGGCAGATGTGCAAAAAGTGACTTTGGAGTTTGGCATCAACACCAGCGGCGAATGTGGAATGCCTTACGTCGCCAAAGGAACCGTGGGCTGCAATCTGAAAATTACCGCAGAGTGCATTTTTCCGCCCCGCCCGCCTGCCGTGCCCCGCGCTGCTCAAGCCCAGCCGCAGCAAGCTCCGCCCCGATCGCCCAATGGCTTGCCTGTACCGCTAGCTAATTTGTAAGCTAGCTAATTTGTAAGCTAACCAATTCGTAAGCTGGGCTGTTTGACTCAGAAAAGCGGCTATTTGCTGGTAGGGTCGATCAATGGACGTGTTGTGCCCTCGATCGCCCTAAAAGTACTCCCACGCAAGGACTGCTGCTATGAACTCTGTTGATTTGGCGTTTGCATCCGCTCTGACGCAAGCCCAGTTGATTCGCGACAAACAGCTCTCGCCTTTGGAACTGACGCAGATTTACCTCGATCGCATCCAGCGGCTCGACCCGCAGGTGGGCAGTTTCTATACTGTCATTGCCGAATCCGCACTAGCCGATGCCAACGCCAAAACAGAGATTTTAGCAAATAGCCCAGCAGCAGACAACCCAGCGGCTCATCTGCCGCCATTTTTTGGTGTGCCGATTTCGATCAAGGATTTAACTTCTGTGGAGGGGGTGCGCTGCACCTATGGCAACAAAGCCATGCTCGAAAACATCTCCGCCTATGACGATGGCGTAGTTGCCCGGATCAAAGCCGCTGGATTTGTGATTCTGGGCAAAACCGCCACCTCAGAGCTGGGTTCGTTGCCCTACACCGAAACAGAAGCCTTTCCGCCCGCCCGGAATCCGTGGAACCTCGATCGCACGGCAGGTGGTTCGAGTGGTGGCGCGGCGGCATCTGTCGCGGCAGGCTTTTCGGCAGTGGCACACGGGTCAGATGGCGGCGGTTCTGTGCGCGGGCCTGCTTTCTGCTGTGGCTTGGTTGGGATCAAGCCAGCGCGGGGGCGGGTGTCTCATGCGCCGATCGGGGATACGCTGAATGGGCTGGCAACGCATGGATCGATCGCCCGCACGGTCGCGGATGCAGCAGCGTTATTGGATGTGATCTCTGGCTATATCACAGGCGATCCTTACTGGCTGCCCGATCCAGAACTGGCATTTGTCGAGGTGGCAAGGCGATCGACTGAGGGGGTTCGACCGCTGCGGATTGCCTTCAGCACTGGGATTCCGCCGATCGGGGAAGCCGATGCAATTTGTAGCCAAGCGGTGTTGGAGACGGCTCAGCTATTGGCATCTCTGGGGCATCACGTCGAGCCGGGTTTTCCAGA
>JBBSFA010000157.1:0-6691 GCA_038239185.1 Elainellales cyanobacterium
AAAGTCACCGACTTTATGCAGGCGATCGAAGTCGATCCGAAAGCGGTGCATGTGATGGAACACTGCTTTGGCGGCTACACCACCAATATTGCAATGGAAGATTTTGTCCGCGAAGAAAATTTCTTCGCCCATACGCTGTTCGACGAGCCGCTGCCAGACGATCATGGTGGACCCATGCGCCTCATCGTGCCTCACCTCTATGCCTGGAAAAGCGCCAAATGGATCAACGGCTTAGAGTTTTTAGATCACCAGGAACTCGGCTTCTGGGAGCGCAACGGCTATCACCAGCGCGGCGAACCGTTTGCAGAGGAGCGCTATAGCTCTCGGTTTTAGCCTTTTAAAACTCGATGGGTCTAGCCAGTGTGTGGCTAGACCCTTAAGAGAGTTAGTTGATCGCACTCAAATGTAACGGATAGGGTGGACAACGAACCCACAACAGACCCTTTACTCCAGTTAGATATACCCTGACCTCTTTAGGAGGCTCTGTAGCTTTAGTGGTGCGTCATCCAGATCCTTGGGAGATAAAGCTTAGTAGCTCTGGAAGTAGACGCGATCGCACTTACATGGGTGGCGGGAATATCTCTTTTGTAACGGACTGCTGCGCTTGAACTAGAGCAGGAGGCACAAGGCTAAGTTCAAGGGTTTGGGTTGGGAAAGGCTTTGTCTGTGCCTATTTCTAAAATATCACCTGTGCCCCAGATGGCGATCGATTCTTTGCCAAAGTTAGCAATCGTTTACTAAAGTCAATTCTGAAAAACAAGCGAAATAATCTATTTCATCAGTGCTGCCCAAGTTGCCGAACCTACCACTCCATCGGCTTCTAGATTGAAATTGCGCTGGGCGGCTTTGACGGCTTCCTGGGTTTCTGCCCCGAAGACACCGTCGATCGTGCCGCTGAATATGCCGATCGCCTGTAGCCGCATTTGTAAGCCATTCACCGCCGATCCCCGCATTCCCACCCGCAGGATCGGAAACTCTATAGAAGTTTCCGTAGAGGTCGATGCTGGCGCTGCTGGCTGAGTTTCAGCTTGAGCAGGCGCTGGCGTTGCCGCAGGGCTGGCTGGAGTCGCAGCAGGCGCAGGCACAGTCACAGCAGGCGCTGGCGTTGCCGCAGGGCTTCTCACTGCCGAACTCGCGGCTGGCAGACTGGCTGGCAAACTGGCTGGCAGGCTGGGCGATAGACTGGGCGAAGGCGATGCAGTAGACGCTGGGGATGGCAAGGCTGAAGGCGTAGGGAAAGAGGCGCTACCCGATGGAGCAGCAGGAGCAGGAACAGTGGGCGAAGCGGCTGGGGAAGGCGTTGTAAACGATGGCAGAGTAGAAGCGCTGGTTGGACTGGCTGGTGCAGCGCTACTGCTCGGAACAGTGCTAGGCGCAGGACTAGCCGCTGGTGCAGGACTAGGGGCTGGACTAGGCACAGAACTAGGCGCAGGACTAGCTACTAGTGTAGGAGTAGGACTAGGGGCTGGACTAGCCGCTGGCGTAGCAGCTTCAGCGACCGGAGAAGGCGGCAGCAGACGCACCCAAGTTTCAGTTCCGGCAACCCCATCGGCTTGTAAGCCAGCCGATCGCTGAAAGGCAGCTACAGCATTCGCCGTGCTGTCTTGATAAACTCCATCGATCGCCCCTGTGTAATACCCCAGTAACCTCAACATTGCCTGTAGCTCAGAAACCGCTTCACCCTGGCTGCCTTGCTTGAGCAGAGGACGAGGGGATGCTGAGTTCGTTGGCGCTGAAGTTGTGTTAGAGGGAGGCGATCGTCTGGGTCGTGCTTCGCTGAGTTGCCTCTGGCTGAGTTGCGCTAGATTCGGCGTTGGATTGGGCAACGGTGCAGATTGCAACGGCACAGATTCAAACGTGAGAGACAACAGGCTGAGCAAGGCGATCGACCCTCGTTTTGCCCATTGAGACGAAACGGCTGAGAATTGAAAAAGCGGCTGGGATATCATACAAGCAATGAAATTTGTGTCATGCGTCGATTCAGTTCTAAACTTTAGACCCGAAATCTAGTTCTTACAATTAATTGGCTGTAAATTTTTCGCTGATTTTCAGTTGACGGCAAAATTCTGACAGTAGAGGTCTATGCGCTATACGGTGTTGAATCGCTTTCAAGGGGCGTTGCTAGGCGCGGCGATCGGGGAGATCCTGGGGGCGAACTGTCGTGATCGCAATCTAGCAAACAGAACAGATCCTTCCCCCTGGCTAACAGTACAGGACTGGGGATTTCAACCGCTAGCGGCTTCTAGCGTCGGTTGGGGCAGTCTCGCTGTCAAACAACTGCGGCACTTGCTACAGCCGGATTTGCCACTGCCCAACGCAGACTCGCTGCCTGAACTGGAACCCTCACTGTCAGGGTTAGCGATCGCCACTCTACCTATTGCTTTGTTTTACCACGAGAACCCGAACCAAATGCAGGTGCAGATCCGACAGGCGATCGTGCCCTGGCAGGTTCCGGCTGAAGCAGCGATCGGCGTTCTGCTAGTGGGATATACCCTTTCGCTCATCTTACGAGAACAATTTTCGCCCACGACTCTCATCGCCGACTTTATTCAGTATTTTGATCTGCCGCAAACCCATCCGCTGATTTCATCGCTCAACCGCCTGCGATCGGATTTGCCGCTTGTCCCTACCGCTCATTCTCCGGTGCTTCTGGCTTTGGCAGCTTTCCTGAGAACCCCTGATAGCTATCGGTTATCTCTGCTGCAGGCCGCGCAGTCTCCGGTGCATCCGAATGTCGTCTGCGCGATCGTGGGCACTTTATCAGGTGCGTATAATGGAAAGGCAGGTTTGCCGCTGGATTGGTCAGCCCTTCAGCGCCGTCGTGCACCTGCTTTAACGGCTGAATTTGCCTCGCTTTCTGAACCTGCATCTGCATCTACCCAATTGCTCCAGGGTGCCGAGATCACATCTCCTTTGCTTCTTTTGTGGGAGGTTCATTCTGAGACACAGCTTTTAGAATTGGCTCACCAGCTTTTTGCGAGCTGGTCGGGTCTGTATGATTTCACACAATGCTTTCCTTCCTCCACTGGATCGTCTGTGCTTGCTGCTCCTCGCGTCATTCGATCGCTCTGAACGATCGATTCTGCCAGATTGATTTCGATTAGCTGTAGTGCAAGTTAGGGCTTAGCTCTATTATTGGAAAAAAAGAGGCGATAAAACCTAAGCAAGCTGGCTAGCTTCACTAGGTTAGCTGGAATCGCGCAACCGTTCACTGCGGTCTCACCTGGTGGAACCTATGAAACCTCTCCAACTGTTGATCCATCGGGTTGCCCAGTGGCGACGAACCCACATTCCCTCAACTATGCCTTTTCCGCTATTGGCTAGATTGCTCAAATATCTCCAGGCAAAAGCCCAGCTTTTTAGCCAAACGGCTCAGCAGCTCGCCCAAGAATTTCTTAAACCTGAACATTTGGCGCTGCGGCGACATTGGCTGCCACAGCGTCAGGCGCATCCAAGCCAGCGGGTAGAGGCTCGCATTTTTTTTGTGATTGCAACGCTGCTGCTCACCAGCGCGATCGGCTATCGGCTCTATGATGAACCGCAGCTCGGCGTGGGGGCGATCGCTCCGCAAACGCTAGAGGCACCGGCTTCAGCCAGAGTTTTGGATACTGAGACGACTAGCGATAACCGTAAAGCGGCAAAGCAGGCAGCCGTTCCAGTGCTGATGGTGAATCAATCTGCCAATCAGGAGATGTATCAAGCGCTGGAGCGGCAGTTGAGCCGAGGCAACCAGCTTCGGCAAGAAACGGGGACATTTCCTTTTGTGGAGCCTTCGGTGATCTCGACCGATGCGCAGCGCTATCTGCGGCAGGCAGAAGAGTGGGAATGGCGGACTGCGATCGCGGCGGCTGAGGGAAGCAGTTCGGCGGCGACAATGCCTCAAACGGCTTCAGAAAAAGCGAACTCGTCGGCACAAACTAAGGCAAATGCCAACGCGATGAGTTCAACGTTGCAAATTGCCATTTTAGAACTGCGAACCTATCGCCGCATTTACTCTGCGGAAGACCTTTCTGTCCTGGAAAAGCTGATTGTGCGATCGCGACAGCGCTACGCTAGCGCGGTCAAATTGCTGTCAAAAGAAACGTTAGACCCACAAACCGCCTACGATGTGGCCTTTCTGAATCTAACGGATACAGACTGGCAGAGTACTCAAGCCGCGATTCAAGTCGCTTTAAACCGAATTTTGATGCAAGGCGTTGCGCCGGGGATGCCCAGTGCCCTGCAAGCAGCCGCGATTAAGGCTCAGTTGGGCGGTGAAGTGCCGCCCAGTGCGGTTGAAACTGCTGCCCGAATTCTGACGAACACGATCAAGCCGAATTTGATTCAGGATTTAGAACAAACTAAGCTGCAAGCGGAACAGGCAGCCCAATCCGTGAAAGAGGTGGTGGTCGAAATTCATCAAGGCGAGGTGATTGTTGAGGCAGGCAAGCCCATTACTCAAGATGATTTTGTGGTGCTTGACCACTTTGGGCTAAGCCGTCGCCAAGTCAACTGGAGCGGGCTGCTAGGCTTTGCCAGTCTAGTCGGGGGCGGAATGGGAGTGTTTCTGCTGATAGAGCGGCGATTTCACCCCGGACTCCGCCGTCGCGATCATATTTTGGTGCTGCTGCTCATGCTAACGATTCCTCTTACGATCGCCCTCAATTTGCCAGCCAGTAACCTGCCGATGATTGGGCTGTTGCTAGGCAGCTTTTATGGCTCTGCCCTGGGAGCCACGACGATCGGACTGTTGAGCTTGATTTTGCCGATCGGCATGGAAGTGTCTTGGACAACGCTGGTGGCTAGCGCGATCGCTGGCTTATTGGGGGCAGTGGTGGCAGGACAATCGCGATCGCGGGAGGAAATGGCTTTGCTGGGCGGAGCAGTTGGCGCGACGCAGGGGCTAATTTTTTTGATCTTGTCGCTGCTTGCCCTTTCTTCTACCACGCCGATTTGGTATTTGGTGCTGACGGGGGCGGCATTACAAGGTCTGATGGGGATTGCTTGGAGCGTGATGGCTTTGGGCATCAGTCCTTATCTAGAGCATTTGTTTGATTTGATCACGCCGATGCGATTGGCAGAGCTTTCTAGCCCCAATCGTCCGTTGCTCAAACGGCTGGCAGCAGAAGCCCCCGGAACGTTTCAGCATACGCTGTTTGTGGCGACTTTGGCAGAGGCAGCAGCCCGATCGATCGGCTGTAACGTGGAGTTGGTCAGAGCTGGGACTCTGTATCACGACATTGGCAAAATGCACGACCCACAGGGGTTTATTGAAAACCAGATGGGCGGACATAACAAGCACGATGATATTAATGATCCCTGGCTCAGCGCCGCGCTAATCAAAAAGCATGTGACCGAGGGGATTGTGATGGCGCGGAAATATCGGCTACCGACTGCCGTCAAAGCCTTTATCCCTGAGCATCAGGGGACGATGGCGATCGCGTACTTCTATCATCAAGCCCAGCAGCAGGCGCAAACCGACCCGACGATTCGGGTAAAAGATGCCGATTTTCGCTACGATGGTCCGATTCCCCAAACTCGTGAAACGGCGATCGTCATGCTGGCAGATTCCTGCGAGGCAGCCCTCCGCACGCTGAAGGATGCGACGGCTGAGGAAGCTCTAGCAATGGTCAATCGAATTTTGCGCTCCCGCTGGCAGGACAATCAGCTCGTCGATAGTGGATTCTCTCGCGCTGAAATGGCGAAAATTGCTGAGATTTTTGTGCAGGTCTGGCTGCAATTCAATCACCAGCGGATTGTTTATCCCAAGCCGATCGCGCCTCATATTTCTGCTTCTGTCCGAGATCTGGCTCCCTAGATTGAATCCTGGCGTTGCCGAATGGCAGGATGAACCGCAAAATCTGCTAACCCCTCACCCGCGATCGCCCTCAGAGCTGCAATTCTATAAATCTGTATCAAGAACTACTTGCTAAAAGCCACACTCTTACTGTACTGTCAGTAATCACAACTGAAAATTCCTGAATCGGAAGCGTTCCCTGGAAGTGCAGACAACACTCCCAGAGAACTTACCCCCAAGCTGCACAAATCAGCCTGGCGGCTAGCGCAAGTTTATCACTTCACTAGTCACCTCAGCTTTGCTATGGCGATCGTGACCACAGCAACTCAGCAACGGGGTGGCTTCGGTTTTGGGACTTTTTATTCCCTTAATCCTAGTGGAGGCTTATCGCCATGACTTATTCAGCACTCAATCTCGACAACTTCGGCAACGACGATCCGCATATCCTCACCGTTCTTTTGATTGGGACAGAAGAGAACATCAGAAAATATATTCATCGACAACATAGCCTGGTTGTGACTGAAGCGGGGGCATGGAGCAAACTGCTGCCTGTGCCCAACTGTCCGGGTAAATCGATGAGCATTCTCAACACTACCCTGCCCTGATTTGAACCCTGCCCTGATTTGAGGAATGGCGCTGGGGCGACCGCTGAAACGAGCAACGAGCCGCGATCGCTCCCACCTAAACGAATCCCTTTTGTGGAAACAGCGATCGCCTGCAAGTTTTCCACGGGAGGATGTTGTGTGGTCGGTGCTGTGGCAGACGCTCATGCCATGATCTGGAAAATTTTCGCCTCATCTTTGGCTGTGGAATTGAGTAGGATTGAAGTGGTGTAGCGGATGGAAGTCAAGTGCAGTGGCGCAAATTACGGTGGCAGAAGCTCAACTTCATTTGCCTGAATTAATCGCAGGGTTG
>JBBSFA010000158.1:0-6667 GCA_038239185.1 Elainellales cyanobacterium
CACCTCGTGTATTTTGTGTAAGGAGTCTTTCAATGGTTGTTTCAGCCCGTGTCCTTAAGCGAACGATCGCTACTTCTGCAATCGCTGCCGCTCTAGCAGTCGCTCCAATCCTAAGCGCGATCGCTCAATCGCTGCAATTGAATGGCGCAGGTGCAACGTTCCCCGCTCCGCTTTATCAGCGCTACTTCAGCGATTTTCGGCAGACCAGCGGCATCACCGTTAACTATCAAGCGGTGGGCAGTGGCGCAGGCATCCGTCAAATGATTGCAGGCACCGTGGATTTTGGCGGCAGCGATGCGGCAATGACCGATGATCAGATGAAGCAAGTTTCGCGGGGTGTGCTGCTAGTCCCTACAGCAGGTGGTGCAGTTTCAGTCGTGTACAACCTGCCTGGAACCAGCGGACTCAAGCTCTCTCGCACTGTATTGCCTGCTATCTTTTCGGGTCAAATTACCCGCTGGAATGATCCTAAAATCGCAACGGACAACCCCGGCGTAAAGCTGCCCGACATGCCAATTCGTCCAGTTGTTCGCGCAGACAGCAGCGGTACAACCTTCATCTTCACCAATCACCTCAGCGCGATCGATTCCTACTTCAAAGGCAGGGTTGGGGTCAGCACTGCTCCCACTTGGACAACCAATCCAGTCAAAGGTCGGGGGAATGCTGGCGTAGCGGCTGAAGTACAGCGGACACCGGGCGCGATCGGCTACGTTGAATATGCCTACGCAAAATCCAACAATCTCTCCTCTGCTTCTGTTCAAAACAAGACCGGCGAATTTATGGCTCCCTCGGTAGAAGGCGCTGAGGCGGCTTTGTCAACCTTGACTTTCCCCGACAATTTCCGCGTTTTTGTCAACGATCCTGAGCAAGGCTATCCCATCTCTGGCTTGACCTGGATGCTGATTTACAAGCACTATGCGACTCAGGAGCAGGTCGATGGCGTTAAAAAGATGGTGAAGTGGGTGCTGACAGACGGACAGAAGATCAATAACTCGCTGCAATACACTCAAATTCCAGCCCCTGTTGCCCAGCGAGCGCTCGCGGCAGTGGAAAGCGGAGTGACAGTCGGGCAGTAAGTTGCTGTAGCTCGCTTTTTACAGTTAATGCGCTGCGTTGGGGTATGCATTTTTTGGAGTGTACCCCAATTTCTTATTTATATTTTGATAGTTGTCCCTACGTTTCCAATCACAATCACCGTATTCTTCAATGTTCGATCGCTCTGATCTCAATCTTACTTCTGCCGATCTGACGGCTGCTGATGATGCAGCAGAGTCGCTCAACCGAGGCTTTCGATGGGTCACTCAAGCGTTCACCCTGGGCGCAATGGTGGTGCTTTTTTGGATGATCGGCGTAATTTTTAAATCGGCAATTCCGGCGATTCAGAAGTTTGGGTTGGGCTTTCTTTGGCGCCAGGAGTGGAATATTGGAGAGCTGGTGTTTGGGGGCTTACCCTACATCTACGGGACTTTGGTGACTTCAATGATCGCCATCTTGCTCGCAGTGCCCGTCGGAATTGCCGTGGCGATCGTCACGAGCGAGTCTTTTCTGCCGATTTGGGTGCGATCGCCTTTGGCGTTGCTGGTGGAGCTGATTGCTGCGATTCCTAGCGTGATTATCGGGCTGTGGGGCATCTTCGTGCTGATTCCGTTTCTTCAGCCGATTCAGCTCTGGCTGTTTAAGTCTTTTGGCTGGATACCGCTGTTTAGCACCGAGCCGATCGGCTCAGGCATGTTGGTGGCGGGCGTTGTTTTGTCGATTATGATTCTGCCGACGATCGCGGCGATCAGTCGTGAGGTGCTGCTAGCGCTGCCGCGCGACACTCAGGCAGCTTCTAGAGCCTTGGGTGCAACTTTATGGGAGACTTTGCTGCGAATTGTCTTACCCGCAGCAGCTCCCGGTATTTTAGGCTCAATCACGCTGGGGCTGGGCAGAGCTTTGGGTGAAACGATGGCGGTGACGATGGTAATTGGTAACTCTTCGCAGATTAGTGTTTCTCTGTTGAATCTGGGCAATACTATTCCGGCGGTGCTGGCAAATGAATTTGCTGAAGCGTTGGATGATCTGCACATTAGCGCTTTGATGTATTTGGCATTCATTCTGTTTGTGCTGACTTTAGCTGTGAATATTCTGGCTGGATTTATTGTGGATTCACTAAGTCAATCACAAAGCTAAATTTTTACGACGCTCATTTAACTCTTAACGCTCATGCAGGGATCTGTTTCTGACCTTCCGCTCGACTTACACAGCCCTCTGCCAGCTAGAAGGCAGATTTTTAGCTCCCTAATGACCGCGATCGCTGCTGGCTTGACCGTGCTGGCTTTGATTCCGCTGTTCTCGGTGTTGCTCTCGATTCTCAGGCAGGGTTTGCCCCAGCTAAGCTGGCAAACTTTGACCTCCTTGCCTGCGCCCATGGGCATGACGGATGTTCCCAATGGCATTGCGAATGCAGTGATCGGCACTCTGATTATGGTGGCGATCGCGGCTCTGGTTAGCATTCCAGTCGGGGTGCTGACCGCCATTTACTTAGCCGAATTTGGTCAGAGTTCTGGACTAGCTTACTTCGCGCGGTTTATTCTGGTGATTTTGAGCGGGGTTCCCTCGATCGTGATTGGCGTGTTTGCCTATGGCGTGATTGTGGTTTCCACGAAGGCATTTTCAGCCTTGGCAGGGAGTTTTGCGCTCTCGATTATCATGCTGCCGATCGTGGCATTGTCTACCGAATCCGCCTTGCTGTTAGTGCCCTCGGCTCAACGGTTAGCCTCTGCGGCTTTGGGCGGCAACCCGTTTCAAACGACTTGGCGGGTAGTCTTGAAAGCGGCTTTGCCTGGAATTATGACGGGTATCCTGCTGGCGATCGCGCGGGCGGCGGGCGAAACGGCTCCGTTGATTTTTACAGCGCTGTCTAGCGACAATTGGTTTAATAACTTAAATAGCCCTACGGCTTCTCTGTCTGTCTTAATTTATAATTATGCCAACTCGCCATTTCCTGAACAAAACAAAATGGGCTGGACGGCAGCTTTGGTACTTTTGACAGTCGTTTTGGCGATCAATATTTTCTCTCGACTCGTTGTCCGCAAATTACGCTAGGTTGAGCCTTTTAATCCCTCTGATACAATCCCCCTGATACTAAGTCCATGACTTCATCTAATTCCAGCTATTCTAAAAGCTATTCTGACCCAGCGATCGCGCCTGAAGCAGACGAACTACCCGCGCTACAGGCAATCAATCTCAGTTTCTTTTACGGGACTCGCAAGGTTTTGGAAGGGGTGACGATGGCAATCCGTCCCCAGCGCGTGACGGCGATCATTGGACCTTCCGGATGCGGCAAATCAACCTTCGTCAAAGCCCTGAATCGGATTGGCGAACTCGAAGCGCAGGTGCGCGTCAAAGGGCGAGTCGAATTTTATGGGCAAGATATTTACCATCCACGGGTCAATCTAAATCGCTTGCGGCAGCAGATCGGCATGGTGTTCCAGAAGCCCAACCCGTTTGCCATGAGCATTTACGAAAACGTAGCCTACGGCATCCGCATCGCTGAACGTCCGACTAAGGCTCAGTTAGATCAGAGGGTGGAGTCGGCTCTGTTTGGTGCAGCGCTCTGGGATGAAGTCAAGGATCACCTGCACAAATCAGCTTTCGGGCTGTCGGGGGGGCAACAGCAACGGCTCTGTATTGCCCGCGCACTGGCAATCAAGCCCAAAATTTTGCTGATGGATGAACCCTGCTCGGCTTTAGACCCGATCGCCACGATGAAAATTGAAGATCTGATCCACTCGCTGAAACACGAGCTAACGATCGCGATCGTCACCCACAACATGCAGCAAGCCGCCCGCTTTTCCGACTACACCGCTTTCTTTAGCACGGATGAAAGCCGAATTGGTCGCATGGTGGAGTTTGGAGAGACTGCCCAGATTTTTGGTAGCGCAGTCGATCAACGCACCCGCGACTATGTTGCAGGGCGGTTTGGCTAAAGCGTATTTCACAGAGTGCTGCTAGGGTAGTGGAAGCCTTGGATGATTTTCATTTTCCCGCTGCCTTCATTTTCCCGCTGCTAATGCCTTCTCCTCTTTGGTCATACGTTTCTCCTGGAATTCCTGATCACCTGTTTGAACGGCTTCCCGGTATTCCGCTCACCAAGCGAGAAGTTCGCGTCTTGCTAATTTCGTTTCTGCGGCTGAAGCCTGACTCTGTGCTTTGGGATATTGGCGCGGGCACGGGCACTTTGACGGTAGAAGCCGGATTGCTGTGTCCAGCGGGGCGGGTGATCGCGATCGAACGAGACGAAGATGTCACGAACCTGATCCGGCAGAACTGCGATCGCTTTGGCGTGCAAAACGTCGAGATTATTGAGGGGAACGCGCCGGAGTGCCTGCAATCGCTAGCTCCTCCAGACTGTGCTTATGTGGGTGGGGGTCGTCCAATCAAAGCGATCCTTAAAGCGGTTTGCGATCGCCTGCAACCGCACGGACGACTCGTGGCAACTGCCACCAATTTAGAAACGCTGTACGCAATTTCTGAAGCAATGTCTGATCTGCATTTGCGAAATATTGAAGTGGTGCAGTCTGCCGTCAATCGACTGGAAATGCGAGGGACTCATCAGGTTTTGGCAGCGCTCGATCCAACCTTTGTCCTTAGTGGCGAAAAGCTGGATTAATTTGAGTTTGCCTCACCACCCACCAGAGGTTGATATACGATCGCAATAGATGAAGCAGTAGCCATAAATTCTGTTAATCTAAGCCAAAGCAGTTCTTAATTTTTACTTAAGCAACTTATTTTTGCGATCGCATCTCAAACCTTAATCCCTTCAGCCCTCTATCTTTCTAGCTTATGTCCCCTGCCCGCCTCATTAGCGCCATCGTTGCGATCGTCCTAGCGTTTGGGGTCATTTTGCTGGGCGGCTGGTATTTCACGCTGTTTTTCGGGATTGTGATTTATCTAGGGCTGCAAGAGTATTTTAATCTGGCTCGCGCCAAGGGCATTGCGCCCGCCGCCAGAACTACGATCGCCATGAGTCTGCTGCTGCTCGTCGCAGGTGCGATCGCTCCAACCTTATCCGATGTGTTGATGCCGCTTGCCGGAACTGCGATTTGCTTTTATGTCTTGTTTCAGCCCAAGCCCGCTACGATCGCTGATCTGTCTTCCTCAATTCTGGGATTATTCTATGGCGGCTACTTGCCTAGCTTCTGGGTGCGGCTGCGATCGCTGGGCAGTGCGGAGCTGAGTAATCTGCCGTTGGGCGGCTATTTTCCGCAGTGGTCGGAATTAAGTTTGCAAACGGTTCCGGTTGGCTTACAGATCACATTATTGTCGTTTGCCTGCATCTGGGCGGCAGATATTGGCGCGTACATGGTCGGCAAGTTTTTTGGCAAGACTCGCCTCACTGATATCAGCCCCAAGAAAACTGTAGAAGGGGCTGTGTTTGGGATTTTTGGCAGCGTAATTGTGGCAACCGTTGGCTCTTGGTATTTGGGCTGGGCAGGTGCGCCGCTGAGCGGTACGGCATTGGGTCTGTTGATTGGGATCGCGAGTCTGCTGGGCGACTTGACTGAATCGATGATGAAGCGGGACGCAGGCGTGAAAGATTCTGGGCAGTTGATCCCAGGGCATGGTGGCATCCTCGATCGCACCGATAGCTACGTGTTCATTGCGCCGTTGGTCTACTACTTTGTCACGCTTCTACTGCCCCTGTTGCCTCGCTGAATCTTGTCACACGATTGTCAAGCGATCGCCAAATTAAATAAATACAATAGGAAAGAGTCTGCTTTTTAGGTTATTCCCATGAATCGCACAAGCACAAGCTACCTGCTGTGATTGACCTGTTTGTTTGGAGTTTCAGGCATTCATCGTTTTTACAACAAACGACCCATTACAGGTGCGTTATGGTTATTAACCTGGGGATTCTTTGGATTTGGACAGTTTATCGATCTCTTTCTCATGCACAGCATGGTGGATGAGCATAATCTCAAGATGAGAGCCAAGTTAGGACTGCTGCCTACAGGAGCCGCCTTAAGCCAACCGACCGTTCAGGTTGTGATGTCCCCAGAATCAATCGCAGCGGCTCAAGCCCGATATCAACCTTTAGCGCAATCAAAAACTGAGCCAGCAAAACCGCTGACCCAGCACGATGTCATGATGAAGCTGCTGAAGGCGGCTCAAGCCAGAGCAGGTAAGCTCTCTGTGACTCAGGCAGTTCTAGATACAGAATTGAGCTTTAAGCAGGTAGAAGCAGCGCTACACGAAATGGCAAGAACAGGCTATGTGGGGATAGAGAACCACCCTGAAACAGGCGTGGTTCTCTATCACTTTTTAGAATTGTAAAGCCGCTAGTTTCTGACTAGCCATTTTTGACCGTTCAAGCGCTGCACTGTATACATCAGCAGCAAGTCTAAATTGACCTTGCGCTCGTCAATCATGAACGACTCAAGCTGACTGGGCTGCGCGCCGCTGTTGGCATAGGAGAAGAACTTGGGAGATTGAATATTTTCTTTAGAGAAGATGATGATGAACTGATGGCGATCGCCTTGCCAGCGACCTAGCACCTGCCAGCACTCGGCATCATCCAACTGCGCGATCGGCAGCTTGCGCTTCTCGAATTTCAGATCCAAATCCGAAATACCCAGCTTAGTCAACGTTTTGGTAAGCGCGGGCAAATAGTCCTGATTGATAA
>JBBSFA010000159.1:0-6663 GCA_038239185.1 Elainellales cyanobacterium
GGTAGAGCAGGGGTGCTACTAGGAACAGGGGAAGGAGCCGATCTGCCAGTATCGCCTGAACGAGGACGGCGAGCGACTGATTCCCTAGAAGGGTTAACCCGCAACGCCTCTGGAGAACTGACGATCGTTTCTCCAGGTCGTCCAGCGATCGGACGGGGCGCAATCTCCGCTGGAGGAGAAATGATTGTTTCGCCATTGCCATTTGAAGCCTGAATGCCTGAAGGCTGACCAAGTCGCTTCAATGCTGCAAGAACTTCTGGCACAGCCTGATACCGACTTCTAGGAATATCGATCAGCATCTTATCCAAAATTTCGGCAAAGGCATCGCTGACCTGAGCCAGTTCGCGCCACTTCCACTCCAGGGAGTACTGATCCATGAGCAAAGACGGATCTCTGCCCGTCAACAGTACCGCAGCCGTCACGCCTAGCGCATAGAGATCGCTGCTGGGCGAACAAATCCCCAGACTAATCTGTTCGCGGGGCGCATAGCCCACTTTACCCACCAGTGACATTCTGCCGACAAAGGCGCTCTGACTGTTGTTCAGGTCGTTCAGATCCGCCATCTGCTTGCCGACCCCAAAATCAATCAGCACGGGCAGCGTTTTGCCCGCAGGTAACATAATGTTGTCAGGAGAAATATCTCGATGGATAATGCCGCGATCGTGAATATATTGCAAAACAGGTAATAAAGCCTTCAGCCATTGCACCACCTCGGCTTCTGAAAAAGTGCCTCCCTGGCTTTGTCGGTCTCGCAGCAGGTCAGAGTAAGTTTTGCCATCGACATACTCTTGCACCAAAAATAATCGTCCATCCCCTTCAAAACAAGCCAAAAATTCGGGAATTTGTATATGTTGAATTTGGTGAAGAATTTTAGCTTCTCGTTTGAATAGGTTACGCGATTTTTCGAGTCCATATTCTCCGGTTCCACTAGGAGCAAATTCTTTGAGGACACAAAGCTCATTAAAGCGCCTGGTATCTTCTGCCAAATAAGTTCGCCCTAAGCCTCCCTGACCCAGCAGCCTTTGAATCATATAGCGGCTATCAATTAAAGTTCCAGGGGGGATTTCTGCTCTAAGGAACGGAGCTTGAGACATCATGCCGCACTCCCGACTATGCTGTTAAATAAGGGTTTAAGTGAAACGTGAGATTACCTACCGTTTGGATCAGGACTACCGTTTGGATCAGGACTATAGCTATCTCTAATTAACTTATTCAATCATCTTCTTAGACTTATGCAGTTTGGTATTGTATCTAAGTGTTACAGAAGTAAGATTTACTGGCAATTAAAGTGTTAAGTTTTTCCATAAGCTTGAATTCGATCGATTTGAATTGAACAAATATTAAGGACTTGAATTGAAAGCAGGTTCGCTAGGAAGGGTTTCGCTAGGCGTTTCGCTGGGAGTTTCGCTGGCAACAGGTTGACTTTCTTGTGGACTGCTTTGTGTATCTACAGGGGTGTCTTTAATTAAAACGGCAGGTTTTTGATGAACTCTTTCTTCTAGCGGTCTTACTTTGCCCACAAACTCAATAAACTGTTTATATCCCGGCAGCGAGGCAGTCGGGACATAGCCTGCGTCGGAAGTAATGTCCGCCGGAGCCTCTTTCATGGCTTGCTCAATTGCTTGTTGCTGATTGCGATCGATGTTCGGACCAATCAGCACTAATCCGGGTGGAATCCAACGGCTAGTATGCAGGATTCGCAGCTTAGGCGAACTGAAATCTCGTTGGAATCGTTCAAAATCCCTTTCGGATAAGGCAGCCGCATCGACCGTGCCTTCGCTGATCCACTGCAAAGCCGTTTTGGGAGTGGGCGCAAACCGAATCTCATTCAACGTCAAGCCATAGAGATCGTAAAGCGGCATATAGTATCCGGCGGCAGAACCCGGTTGCCCCAGCGCGATCGTCTTGTTGCCCAAATCTGCCAAACTGGTAATTGAACTATCATCCCGCACAATCAGCAAACATCTTTGGACGCTGCTGACTCCTTCTGAAGCGAAAAGCGGGACATACAGATTTTTGTCAATCGCGATCGCAGCCAATCCGGGTGGCGCAAACACCACATCCCAGTTTTTGCGATTGACCTGCTCGATCGCCTCGCCTTCGTTGTAGGCTGGCTCTAGTTCGACAACCGATTTTGTGGCTTGAGCCAGATAGTCTTTGAAGCGATCGTATTTGTCCAAAGAGACAGTCTGCTCACCGTAGCTGACAATGCCAATAGTCAGCTTGTCGGGAACAAACACCTTTTGGGGAGCGCATCCTCCTAAGACCCCAATAAAGGTTAGGAGGGGAACAAGGATTAGGGGGCGCGGGAACATAAGCTTCGAGATAAGAGCCTGAAGAGTGACGTTGAGGAGCCTGCCTCTGATTATCTCCATTCGGTAAGGGAATCCTGTAATTCCTAGGCAAAAATTAACGTTTCCAGCCGACAAACAGGACTAACTCTGGGTGCGAGGGTCATCGTGTCGCACCCAGAGTTAGTCCTAAAATCATCAGCGTTTCCATCCTTAAAACGGGTTTGGAAGTTGGATTGGGGGGAGTTGCAAGATCGGGTTGGACGATCGCTGAACTTGATTGGCTTGGGGCTGGACGGGATAGGGCGATCGTCCGGGATACATTTGTCCGCCGGGAGCCATTTGTCCACCCGGATACATTTGCCCATTAGGCATCATGGGTCGTCCCATCATCTGTCCACCAGGAGCCATTTGCCCACCGGAAATCATTTGTCCGCCGGGGAGACTGGGGGGTCTAATTCCAGCAGGGGCAGATCCGGGTAGACCCGAAGCACCCGCGGAAGGACCGCAAGTCAGCGCACAGAGGTTGAAGCTGCTGTTATTCAGGTTGCCATTCATCACCTGGGTGTCGTTTGGAGTGGGTGGGCGATGCTGTCCACCGAGCAAGGAGCCTAGCGGCGCGATCAGTCCATTCAGAAGGGGTAAAGCCGAAGCCTGTTCTGTGGTGGTCATTAGGGTTGTTCCCAGCGTGGCAGCGCCAAGAATTAGACTGAACATCAGGCGGGTTTTGGGGGCGGGTTTGGAGTGCATCATGGGACTAACCTCAGTTATGATTTGCATGGATTTCGCAGTCGATCGTCTTGTTATTGATTACGATTCAGCGTGAAATTTATGCAGCCGCAGAGAGGTAGGTTTTGAGAGGATCGCGATCGGTTGCCATATAATTGTCCATAATCCATTCTGTCGCAACGAACGGCGCTATACAACGCAGTACTCTCTGCTTTAGAGTTAGGCTGCTTAGCGACTCTCTATGCGTTTTCATATCTAATGACTGGCAGCTTCCATCAAGCGACACTCCTCAATCCACAACCTTTCTTGGAGCTGAACAATCAGGGTCAGATTCTTTGTCTTTATTTGAAAGCAGAAACGCATCGGCTGGGACGAGGGCAAGAGTGGTCAGATCTGGCAGTTCCAGAGATCGGTTGGGAAGTCCTTTCCAGGAAGCAGGCTGTCCTTCGCAAAGAAGGCGAAGATTACCGGATCTACGATGGAGACGGACAGAGTCCGAGCCGAAACGGGCTGTTCATCGATCGCACTCGAATCACGCAGGAAGGCTACCTTCTCAAAAATGGCGCGCAGCTTGAAATTGGGCAATCGCCAACCAATCGGGTGCTGGTGACCTATATCAATCCTGCCTCTAGCCGTTTGGTCATGCCGAGTCGGCGGCGCTTGAGCTTCAGGGGATTGACGGATTGGCCGATCGAATTGGGACGTGCCCCCACAGCCGAAGTTTATTCTTCAATGGAGTTAAACTCTCCGCTAGTTTCGCGGCTGCACGCCACGCTCTATCCCGATGCTCAGGGCGGACATATTCTTCAGGATCTCAGCACTAATGGCACATTTGTGGATGGGAAGCGGATCGATCGGCGGATGCCACTGACTAGCGGCAATGTGATTCAAATCGGGCCGTTTAATCTGCTTTACCGCAAAGATTCGCTGGAGCTAGTCAACGCGGGTAGCCAGACGCGGTTGGATGTTCACCAGCTTTGCCGTAAAGTCCAAGATAAAGAAGGGCGAGAGAAGTTTATTCTCAATGATGTCTCTTTTGTGATTGAGCCAGGACAGCTTGTGGCATTGCTGGGCGGTAGCGGCGCAGGCAAGTCTACGCTGATGAAGACTTTGTTGGGGATTGAGCCAACGACTTCTGGCAAGGTGTTTTTGAATGGCAATGATTTGCGGCGCAACTGGGGAATTTATCGATCGCAGATTGGGTACGTGCCCCAGGATGATATCGTCCATCTGGATCTGACGGTGGAGGAAGTTTTAACCTTTGGCTGCAAGCTACGTCTGCCGCCCGATATTGATGTTAAACAGGTGGTGAACTCTACGCTGGAGCAGGTGAAACTGAGCCATGTGCGATCGACCACGGTGCGATATCTCAGCGGCGGACAGCGAAAGCGGGTCAGCATGGGCGTGGAACTGCTGGCAGATCCGAAGCTGTTTTTCTTGGATGAGCCAACTTCAGGACTTGATCCTGGCTTGGATAAGGAAATGATGCGGCTGATGCGAGAGCTAGCCGATCAGGGGCGAACCGTGGTGCTGGTGACTCACGCAACCGCCAACATTGAGGTGTGCGATCGGATTGTCTTTTTGGGTCGCGGCGGCAAGCTCTGCTACTTCGGGACTCCACTCCGGGCATTGAAGTTTTTTGAGATGCCTGCGGAGGACTTGAAGTATTTTTCAGATATTTATCTGAAGCTTGATCAAGGGGCAACCTCCGCTGAAAATCAGATGACGGTTGATTATTGGTCGCGACACTATTTGCGATCGCCTGAGTATCAAACTTATGTGCATGGGGTACTGAGTCCGGGTAAAGAAAGCCAATTTGCCACCGATGATGCGATTCACACGGGGATTTCGCCACTGAAACAGCTTGTGCTGCTCAGCCAGCGCTATCTGCGGCTGAATCTACGCGATCGGGCAAGTTTAATCTTCACATTGATTTCAGGACCGATCGCCGTGGGGCTGACTGCCTGGATCTTGCAGGATACCGACCCTTTGCGTCAGCTTGATCCACCCAAAATTACTCAATTTTCTGCGGCTCTGAAAACGCTATTTGTGTTTAGCTGCATCGCCATTTGGATTGGGCTTTCAAGTTCCATTCGCGAAATTGTCAAAGAAGCCGCAATCTATGCAAGAGAGCGGCTGATTAACTTGGGGCTACTGCCCTACCTAGGTTCTAAGCTTTTGGTGCGGGCAGGGCTGGTGGCTGTCCAGACGCTGTTGATTACTCTTGCCGTGGTGTTAGGCTTTCACTCTCCAGATTCTGAGCTGCTGCCCTGGTTTTTGGGGTTTGGGATTACCAACTTTTTGACTTTGCTGGCAAGCCTCAGCCTCAGCTTGATGATTTCGGCGGCGGTCAAAAATGAGAGCGAAGCCAATAACTTGCTGCCGCTGATTATGATTCCGCAGATCATTTTGTCTGGGGTACTGTTTGATCTGAACGGCTTACCCAGCAAGCTGGCTTGGCTGATGATCAGCCGTTGGTCGATCGGTGCTTATGGGGTGCTGGTCAACGTGAATGAGATGGTTCCTCAAGCGGCAGCAGGGGCGACATCTGAGATCGAGCAGTTTGTCAAAACAAATCCAGTCTATGATGGCACTTGGCATAATCTGACGCTAAACTGGGAAATTTTGGTGCTGCATACGGTGATTTATTTGGCGATCGCGCTATGGCTGCAAAAGCGCAAAGATATTATTTGACTGAAGTTTGGACTAGAAATTGAACTTACGGCAGTTAGTACCTCGCACCAAGGCGATTTCTGGCTAACAAAATACCTGTAAGGGCAGGTTTTGCAATAAATGTCTGACGAGGCGATTGATCATGGCTAATACCTGCCCCTAACCCCAACGGTATCTTTTTTCTCGAAAATCACCCAACTGCCTCTTTGAGCGTGACTCATTAGCTTCACGCCATTGCTGCTATCATCTGGCGGCAAGACTCAGCACAACGCCGACAGGACTCAGCGCAACGCTGACAATGGTCATGATTGTGCTTCTCACATTCAGCAGCACAGCGATCGCACGCCTCGGCACAGACCTTGCACATCTGAGCATGAAGGTCTGAGTTTCGTGCCATGAAACGGGCGCACAGCGTGCAAGTATCGGCACAGTCGCGACATCGCTTGATGCACTGTGCCATCATTTGCACCATGTCGCTCTCTAAACAGGCAGTCGCGCAATTTTCGCAATCGCGCAAGCAGTCGAGACAGTTCTGAATACAGGTTTCCAGTAAAGCATCGTGGGATTGAGTCATAACCATCTTTAATTTCTGCTGAGTCATGAATTGAACCAAACAAGCTCATAGTAGGAAATTAGGATGGCGATCGCGTCTAGCAAATGGTAGACGCTTCGGCAGAGTTGAAGTAGGCGCGATCGCAAGTTGGGAATTTTCAGCCTGCGATATGGATTGATACCAATTTAATGTGAAGCTGCATAAATCCTTAAGAGCTGGAATCTCCGATTCATAAGCTTTTCAAGCCTTTAGGTTATGTGTAGCTTCATATAAAAATGGTATGATGCGTTAGGCGCTAGCCATAACGCATCCTTGTATCTTGAGAAATAGGTAACCCGTCGCATCCTCGGTGAACAAACACCGTATTGTAGCAGGGGTGCCGTATGGTGAAGAAGAGCGTGGCGAACCAGTTCCACC
>JBBSFA010000160.1:0-6662 GCA_038239185.1 Elainellales cyanobacterium
CAAACTTGGCAGACACTAGAGCTAAGTGAGGGAGATGTGGAAGCGATCGAGTCTCGCATCAATACGGAAATCGAAACTCATCAGGCAAATTTGCGGCAGTATGAGCAAGTATTTACAGAAGCGGTGCAGCAAAAATATCCGCTGAATGTGCTCAAGCGAGCTAAGTTGATAGAGCGTTGTCAGGCATTGAATTTAGCTGCTGAAGATGTGGAGGCGATCGAAGCTCCGATTGTGAGGGCGATCGAGGAACATTGGCAGAAGCTGGAACAGTTTGAGCAGGTTTACAGAGAAGCAATTCAGTTTGAGTATCCGATCGGAGAGGCAACTCGGGAGGAATTGAAGCGGTTTCAGCACATTCTTGAATTGACAGACGAAGAAGTGGCACAAATAGAGATGAGAGTTATTGCTCAACAAGAGGTTGTTTCGGATGTAAGAGATCTTCAAGTTGAAGAAAGAGGCGTATTTGAAGAAGCACATTCCCTGGAGAAAATTCCTCCACCTCAAGTACAGCCTCAATATCTTGTAGAAGACCCTTATCAACCTATTAAAGGTGAATCTCTCAGTCAAACAGAACAAGCAGTTAGCCCTAAGCCTCAAGTTGCAAGGTCTAGTAATAGAACTAACCAGCGTTCTCGAAGCTCACTTAATGTTTTCTTGATAAAGTTTCTAGCTATCTCGTCGATAGTTTTAGGAGCGCTCTGGTTGTTAGTTATCTTGCTAACGATTTTTTCTTATACCCACACTAATGCTCCTGCTGACACTATTACTAAGGTTGTCGGAGTTATAGTCTTTGCTTCGTTTGGAAGCGTAGGTGCATTAGCTGTATGGGTTGGAACTCGATTATTAAAACGAGCTAGCAATAGATAAATGCTCATGAGGGAAAATGGCGATCGCCTCTTCAGCTAAAGAAAACGATTGCCTCTAAGAAAATAAACATCAACAACTTCAAAGAGATTATAAATATGCAAATTCCTGCAAGCTTTACCATTGAGGCTGAGCAAGAAGAAGACGGTCGCTGGATTGCAGAAATTGCAGATCTGCCAGGTGTTCTAGTCTATGGAGAAACTCAGAAACAAGCGATCGCCAAAGTTCAAGCCCTAGCGCTTCGTGTGATTGCCGATCGACTTGAACATGAAGAACTTAACACAGCGCTAGCCAGCGTTTCATTTGTCGCCGCGTAGATTATAAAAATATGAGCGAATGGCGATCGACTAAAGCAAGGCAAGTGTTAGCTGCTTTGGAATCTATTGGATGGAGCGTAAAACGGCAAACCGGATCTCACAAAGTCTTAGAAAAAGAAGGCTGGGAAAATTATATATTTGCATTTCGAGATAGCGATGAAATTGGCTCAAAGATGTTAGCAAGAATCGCCAAGAAAACAGGCTTGACACCGAAAGATTTATGATAAAAGTGCCATTTCATCGATACAAAGCTCGCTCAAAAGCGTAAAGCGATCGCCCTACTCTTCCAAAATCTCCACCAAATCCTCGATCGCTACACCAAACATACGAGCTAACCGATGAATGGCAGTAAAGTCAGTCATGGTCATCGCTTCTCGTTGCACATAATTCTTGACGGATTGCGCCGTCATCAGCGACAGCTACCCGATCGCTCTGCCCCTCCAGGCGATCGGACAGTCAGAAAATGGACAAAGCTCATAGCTTAAGAAACGATCGCCGCTGGAGACCAATTCGGTCGCGTCCATTTCCTCCGACTAGAAGGAGTTTGAGCAAAAAACACCATCTGTCAGGCTCAAAACACCATCTTCCGGGTTCCAACCCGCAAACGCAGAACTCAGAACAGCAAAGTTCTCATTCTGAACCCGAAGCTTCAAGCTCAGAACGCAAACCGTCTCGTTTCAAACGCGATCGTTCTCACTTGAAACAGGAACGTTCCTACTTTGAACCGGGACGATCGCATTTGAAACAGGAATCGTCTGGGTTGAAATAGGAGCGATCGCGTTTGAAACAGGAAACGTCTCGCTTGAAATAGGAACGATCGCATTTGAAACAGGAAACGTCTCGCCAGAGATTAAGGGCACAGCATTCGGGCGATCGGTGATCGGTGAAGACAGAGATTTTCTGCCGAATGCCGTGCCCCTACCGATCGGTGGATCGATGATTGGGTGTGGGCGATCGGGGGTCAACGGAAAACCCACAGGCTGCATCGTGACCATCAGGCTGTAAGGGCGCGGCATTCGGTAGCCATCGATCGGTAAACACAAAAAACTTATGCCCGGATGCCACGCCCCCAACGCTGGCGCACCCACAGTAAACCGCCCATTGGGAAAAGACGATCGCCAATTGCCACCAACAAATCGCTAAATTGCAGAAGAGGTTAAACAAATGACCGTAACCTACGAAAAATCGCTCACGAGTTTGCAGCGTCATCTTGCAGATTACCACTCTTATCTAGAACGGGCTTTAGCCGCCGTCAAAATCCTCGAAACGGCTGAGCCTCAATCCGAAGAATTCTCTGATGCGCTGGCTGAATTGCATGTCTGCTCAACCGTTCTAGAGCCATCCTCAGAAGGAATGCGAGAAGCGATCGATCAATACACCGAAGACTTACCAGACCTCTGAATCGATAGGCGCGAGCTGGAAAAAAGACCGACAAGGGCAAGTTTCCCAGCCAATGCCTGTAGGGGCGATCGCCTCTCGGCAAACCGCCCCTACAGGCATCGATCGCGATCGCACTCTAATCGGGTGTTACCTGCCGTTGCCCCGCGTTCTGAATGTAAACTCGCACAACCTCTTCGGTGTCAGGAATCGGCTGCGGCGGACTCCACATCGGCACTTCTAGTCCACAGCGGTGCAGGCGATGCATGAGCTGCAAGACATCTTCGGGAGTGCCGATCGCAATGATCTGCACACGAGATTTGCCCCGCAGGGGAGACTGCGAAAACGCAGACAACAGGGTATTCAGCCGCGAATTGTCGCGATCGCCGCTCTGATCCGGATTGTGATAAGTCATGATATTTCCTTGGTTTTTGGTTTTTCGGTTGAGGAAAACCAAAAACTTAGCCACCCCGCGATCGTGCATGACGCAGGGTGGCAGAAAGGGGTTATCATACCCCTCAGCCTCCAAGCTGCTTACTCAGCGATGGCAGGTTAGCTACCTGCTGCTGCGCTCAACGGCAGCGGGTAGTGTGGCCAAGTTTTTAGTGAATCGTGCCGCTCACGCAATCCATGAGTAAAAACAGCACTTAAACAAAAGAAGATACAGGGTTTCGATTGCCCAGTCAACCCCAAAGAGGCAAGCTTCCCGAAGGGTATGACATGCCCCTACGATCGGCTGATCGACAAACGTGCTTGTGCGATCGTGGTTTTTTGAAAAATTGCCTTAATTGTCTCGCGATCGCCCCTTATGCCTAGGTTCAGTGGCTTCAGTATCGCCGTTGCGATGACTATCGCTGGGGAAATAATCTTTGTCGATCGTGTCAGCAGGAACATCCAATCGATTGTAGTGCAGGAGCTGTTGCGGCATCCCAATCTCGATGTGATGTTCTTCAAAAGCCAGCCGCAGCCGCAGCCGAAATTCCCGCGCCACATACCACTGCCGCAAGGGGCGCGTGTCAAACCAAACCCGCAGCGTCATGCCCTCATGCGACATGGCTTCTATTCCCAGCACCTCCGGCGGATTGACCAGATCGGGTTGCCATTCGGGGTCGTCGTAAAAGTCTTGCGCCAACTGGCTAAGCAGCGGCAAAGCCAGTTTAATATCCGTTTCATAGGCGACCGTCACCTGAAAATCGACCCGCGACCACGATCGCGTCAGGTTTTCGACCTGCGAGATCAGGCTGTTTGGAATGGTGATTAGCCGCCCTTCAGTCGTGCGAATTTGGGTGATGCGCAGATTCATGTTTTCCACAAAGCCGCTGACCGCGCCGACCCCAATTACATCGCCGATCGCGAAATGGTCTTCGCTCAGAATCAAAAAACCGTTGACCAAATCTTTGATCAAGCTCTGGGAGGCAAAAGAAATCGCCAAAGCTGCTACCGCACCCAAAGTCAGGACTGAACTCGTTGGCGCACCCAAAACGCTCAATGCCCAGCCCAACCCAACCGAATAGGTGGCAACCGTCTTTAAGCCACGCAGCGATCGGATGATGGTTGAAATCCGCAGATCGCGCCGCCGCGCATCCTCAAAGGTAAACATCTCACTGTTTTGCCATGCCTGCGAGAAGCGCGTGATCAGCAAATCGCCCAGCCGATTCGACAATCCCATGCCAAACCAGATCAAGATCAGCGCGATCGGTTTTGACCAGATCGCTTGCGCCAGCCGCTCGGTACTGGGAAACAGATAGAGAATCCAAACTGCGCCGCCTAGCCACACCAATACCTGCGCCCAAAACAGCAGCCACGACAAAAATTTGACCAGACTGCGCCGCCGCTCCAGCGTGAACTGGTTGTGTAAGGTAACAAAAAACTGGAGCTGACGCGAATTTGGCAGTTTCGTATCGATCGGTTTCGCCATCCAGTTGTTCTGCCGGTCTTGCAGGACTTGGCTCCGATACGCCAGCAGCCTTTGCAGCATCCACAACAAGATGCTGATGCAAACGACCGCGATCGCCATTTTGACGGCGCGCTCGATCTGCACTGCCACCACCGAGGGCAATCGCCGTTCCAAGGCTTGCTTCAACTCGGTTTCAAGTTGCGATCGCCACCGATTTGCCAGTTCTGCGATTGTCAGGCGATAGTAGCGGGCATCCAAATCGGTCACGGTCAGCAAAGCCAGCGGCTGGGGACGGTAGGCATCTACTGCCGACAGGATCGTCTGTCCATTCAGCTTGGCGACCTGCACCTGAGTCGTTGCTGGGTCAAACAAGGTGCGATAGGCGCGGCGATCGCTTGCGTCCCAGGTCGGATCGTTGATGATCACCTGTTGCAGATTTGCCTCAATTTGCTCGGCGCGTACCTCCACGAGGATTTTGCCTTTGGGTTCGTCTCGGTTAATCACCGCTGCCGCCGTAACCCGAAACAGCACCTTGTTCTCAAACTGCACGGGAGCTGTTTCGACCGAGCCGATTCGTTCAACTCCGGGCGGCAGTTGCTCAGAACCGGGATTGGGAGCGATCGAGGGTATAGAAAGCTGTGCCGAGGCGATCGGCTGCCCTAGGATTGGGATCACCTGGGTAATGAGGGCGATCGTCAGCAGGCTCAGAAAAAGCCAACGCGCCTTCCGGCAAACGGTTTGGTAAAACTGGGAAACCTGTTTCACACTGCATCTGCTCCAGAATCTTCCCACTTAGCATAAAGGCAGGCTTCCCGGACTGGCTACTTCCAAAGGTAGATGAATCGCGATCGCAGGCTGGGGCGATCGAGTGTAAGCCTCGTTCCATCAGACTTTTTTGGGAATCGTTTTAAGATGAAATTTATGTCTTGCGGAGTTTCCAGCGGTGAACAAAAATTTTAAGCATCTCGATACCATTACTGCGCTATTTGTAGCAGTATTGCTGATTTCAAACATTGCTTCTGCCAAAATCGTCCAATTCGGGTTTCTCACTTTTGACGGAGGCACTCTCCTGTTTCCACTCAGCTACATTTTTGGCGATATTCTGACCGAAGTCTATGGCTACGCTCGTTCCAGGAAAGTGATTTGGCTAGGGTTTGCCTCTGCGATTCTCATGTCGGTCACTTTCATAGCGGTAGGAGCATTGCCATCTGCGCCAGAGTGGACTGCTCAAGCGGCTTATGATCAAATCCTGGGATTCACCCCCAGGATTGTGCTGGCTAGCCTGATTGCCTATTTCGCTGGTGAATTCTCCAATTCGTTTACCTTGGCGAAGCTGAAGATAAAGACACAAGGCAGATATCTTTGGGTAAGAACGATCGGCTCAACGCTAGTAGGTCAAGTCGTGGATACGTTGATCTTTAGTTTAATTGCCTTTTCGGGTGTGATTCCTAATTCGCTGCTAGTAACGCTGATCATATCTAACTATGTGTTCAAATGCGGTGTAGAAATACTATTCACGCCTGCCACCTATTGGATTACGGGCTGGCTAAAACAGCAGGAAAAAGAGGACTTTTATGATGTTCACACAAACTTTAATCCGTTTCGGATTTGAGCTGGATCGGCTGGCAGATTGGCTGAATGGCAGCGATTGCCAGCATTCTGGGCGGACTAGCCGTGAATTCCACCAGATTCAGGTAAAAGTTCGCAGTTTAAGGTTGCGTTAATCCGTGCGACTACTTAAAAACTTTTGAAAAGGATTGGGGAACGTTTGATTCTGTGAACGACAAGCAGGCAGCCAATTAACTTCAGCCTGACTTCGATGGTTTGCGGTGGCTTGACGATCGTTCCCCTACAGTCCTCTATAAAAGTTGTTAAATCATGTTTACTAAGCACATCCAGCCTCGCTTTCCCCTTTGGCAATATTTGAAGCAGCCGATGTTTTGCACTGAGATGCCGTTGGTCTTAAGTCCCAAGCGATTTTGGTGTATTTATCAGGTAGAGCTTCTAGAGCGATGCTGGTCCACAACCTGCCATTCTGAAGGAAATTTTTCTAATTGATTGCGATCGCAGGTTTGACCATCGCTTAGAATTGAGTTTAGAGAAACGTGAATTTAAAAGAATTTATTTAAATTTTAATTTAATATTTTTTAATAAAGTTTTTTTTTTTATCGGAAACAGGGGACTTCTTTTATGTTAGGCGTGTTTAA
>JBBSFA010000161.1:0-6654 GCA_038239185.1 Elainellales cyanobacterium
CAGCGTTCCGTTTTGGGGTTGACTGTGGGCAAGGTCGTCAGTGCTTGCCAGTTTTTGAGAAAACTGCTGCAAATTGGAATTTCTATTAGGCTAGGGGAGAGTGGTTAAAGCTTGAAAGTAGCGGCTTTTGCGGATTGTTTTGTTGAGAGGATAGTCTGTTGGAAGAGAATTTGTTGAAACCGCCTGTGCTGGCGCGATCGCCTCAAAACTCAGCTCAAAAATCGCCCTTGGTCAATCTGCCCGACTGGCTGAGGCGACCGATCGGCAGTGCCAGCGATATTTCGACGGTGCAGCAGATTATTAAGCAGCGGCAAATTCACACGATTTGCGAGGAGGGGCGTTGTCCTAATCGGGGTGAATGCTATGCCCAGAAGACGGCGACGTTTTTGCTGATGGGGGCAACCTGTACGCGATCGTGCGCTTTTTGTCAGGTGGATAAAGGTCATGCGCCGATGCCGCTCGATCCTGCTGAGCCGCAGAAGGTGGCGGAATCGGTCAGTCTGCTGGGGTTGCGCTATGTGGTGCTGACTTCTGTGACGCGCGATGACTTGCCCGATCAGGGGGCTGGCTGGTTCGTTCAGACTATGATTGCGATTCGGCAGGTAAATCCTGCGACTCAAATTGAGGTGCTGACCCCGGATTTCTGGAGCGGGTTGGGCGGTGAAGCGAGCCAACGCGATCGCATTGCCACGGTCGTTGAGGCGGCTCCAGCCTGCTATAACCACAACCTTGAAACGGTACAGCGGCTTCAGGCTCCGGTGCGGCGAGGTGCTAAGTATGAGCGATCGCTGCATGTTTTAGAAGTGGTGAAGCAGCTCAATCCAGCGATTCCAACGAAGTCGGGTCTGATGCTGGGGCTGGGGGAAACCGAAGCGGAAATCATTGAGACTCTGCGTGATCTGCGGGCGGTGGGGTGCGACCGCCTGACGATGGGGCAGTATATGCGTCCTTCGCTGGCACATTTGCCTGTGGAAAAATATTGGACACCCGCAGAATTCGATCGGCTGGGTGCGATCGCCTGTGAGTTGGGCTTTTCGCATGTGCGATCGGCTCCTTTGGTGCGAAGTTCTTACCATGCTGGTGAGGCAGATTAGCGGCTGAGTCTGCCTTCAGCAGGAGGCGATCTCTAACCTGGGGCAGTCAGATTTGTCGCTTCGCCGCTGCATAGTTAAGACTGGAGTAGCAGAGAACTACCGGATTTTGCTCCTGCTAAGATTTGCTTATTTGGGCGCTTCTAGGTTCCCGATTAGCCGATAATAATTTTTGGTTTGTCCACGTTTACTTGAGAGGAAAGCTTTTCTATGACTTCAAAGTCTTCTCCAAAACCAACCTATACTTTTCGTTCTGGCTGGGCGCTGTTGCTATTGGGAATTAATTTCCTGGTTGCAGCTTTCTATTTCGGCATTCTCAAATAGATTGTATCTGCCAGTTTTCGATTGATTTGGGCGGGAAGGCTCTAGTTTAACTGGGGTCTTCCCGCTCGAATTTGCTACCCCGCTTGCAGTTCATCTAGCTTTGCCAAAACTTCTGTGCTATGAATGGCAGGACGTACCCCAAGAAAGCGTTCTCGCAAGATGCCGTCTGGATCGATGATGTAGGTGTGCCGCAGCGACAGAGGACTCAGCCAAGAGCCATAGGCTTTGCTGACTGCACCATCCACATCGGCTAGCAGCGGAAATTTTAGCCCTTCGGAGTCGCAAAACTCAGCGTGAGAGTCTACATCATCGGCGCTGATACCCAAGACTTGTGTGCTGCGATCGAGATACTTAGGCAAATCCCTCTGGAATCGCTGGGCTTCTAAGGTGCAGCCCGGAGTAAAGTCTTTAGGATAGAAATAGACCACAACCCAACTGCCGCGATAGTCCGACAAAGCGATTGTGCCGTTGTTATCACCAGTAAAGCTCGGCAGCGTGAAGTCGGGGGCGGGTTGACCGATCGCAGGTTGGACTCCGCCTAGGGCAATCGCACTAGGAGCATTAATCAGACCCGCTCCTAGCGAGGTTAAACAGACTAAACAAAAAGCCCAAAAGGCTTTGAATAGAATACGACGAGAAATCATCATTGCGAAAGAGCCTGCATCAGTAAGGTAAGCTTAATATAAGTTTACAGAATATAAGTTTACAGATTAGGGTCGGCGCTTTTTGCGTTTCGCAGAAAAGCGATTCTTGACAGAATTTGACGATTGAATCCCGTTTCAGGAGATTTTTATGCTGGAGCTATATCAGTTTGAGCTATCTCACTATTGCGAAAAAATTCGTCTAATTCTTGACTACAAAGGGTTAGCGTATCGTAAAGTCGAAGTAGTGCCGGGATTGGGACAGCTAGATCTGTACCAAATGTCGGGTCAGCGCCAAGTGCCCGTTCTTAGAGATGGCGTAGAAGTTATTTCTGACTCCACGGCGATCGCCCTACACCTCGATAAGAAATATCCCGATCGCCCCATTCTGCCAACCGATCCACAGCAGCGCGCCCTTTGTTTGCTGATGGAAGAGTGGGCAGACCAATCGATCGGACTGAACGCCCGTAAGGTCATGCTAGGAGCATTTAGCCAAGATCCAGCGTTTCGCAGCGCCATTCTTCCGGCTTCCACGCCTGCTTTCCTGAAAACGATCGTGGAAGCTGTGCCAAATGAAGCGCTGAGCCTATTGGGTGCTGGCGCAGGCTTTGGGGCTGACACAGTGAAAACGGCTCGGAAAGCGATGGAGCAAAATCTGGAATCGCTGAGCGTTTTGCTAGCAGAAAAGCCTTACTTGATTGGCGATCAGCCCACGCTGGCAGATTTCGCGGTCGCAGGGCTGACGATGTACGTCAAGTTTCCAGCAGGTCTGTATTTGGATATTCCGACAGCGCTGAAGGGTAAAGGCGTTCCCGGTTTAGCTGATAACGCGGCATACGAGCCGTTTTGGACATGGCGCGATCGCTTTTATACAGACTATCGCAAACTTTCCTTATCCACTGACTCAAGCTCTACTTCACCTACGTCGATTAGTATCGATTAGCAAATAGGCTGCTGCGATCGCAGTGCCAACAATGCGCTCCCATAAGCGGCTTCGGTCTGCGGGGAGCGCATTACTGGTATTTGCAGGTGGCGCGATCGGATTTCCGTCCAAGCTGAGTTTTGAGCGCCACCTCCAGCGGTATAAACGGTCGTCAAGTCAGTTGCACCGAGCTGTTGCAATAGCCTATATCCCTCAGCCTCAATCCACGCCATGCTTTCTAGCAGCCCATGCAGAAAGTCAACTGGATCGTCTGGACGGGGAGACAGGCGCGGTTGCAAGCTAGGATCGTTAATCGGAAACCGTTCGCCGGGTTCCAGCAAAGGGTAATAGTCAAGCGGGCTAGGCTGTATTGGATTGATTTGCTGACTCAATGTCTTTAGCTCTGCCTCACTGAAAAACTGTCGCAGCACTGCACCGCCCGTATTGGAAGCCCCGCCGACTAGCCATAGCACTCCTGAGCGATCGCTTTCCAGCCGATGACTTTCCAGCCGATGACTATAGATACCATACTGAGGCGCATCAACTCGCGTCCGGCTCAGCAGCTTCAGCACCAAAGTCGAACCTAGCGAGGTCACTGCTTCGCCAGGAATTTGAGCGCTGCTTGCCAGAAATGCGGCAATGCTGTCTGTAGTGCCTGCACAAATCTGGCAAGCTTCCGGCAGACCTAGAGCAGCACCGATCGCAGGCAAAACTGGAGCGATCGCAGTTCCGGGCAGCAGGACTTCCGGTAGCTGAAACGGCAGCGTTAGCGAAGTCAACCAATCGGGATATCGCAGCATCTCTACGTCATAGCCCAGCTTCAGCGCATTGTGATAGTCGCTGACTCCCAGCTTGCCATGCAGCAGAAACGCCAGCCAGTCGGCTTGGTGCAGAAAATAGCTGCTGCCTGTTGTCTTGATCTGAGCTTCAACCCACCACAGGAGTTTGGCGAAGCTGGAGGTGGCGCTGATCACCGTGTGATTGGCAGGCGCAATCGCCTTAACCTGATCCAGAACTGCTTTGCCGCGATCGTCGTTATAGAGAATCGGCTGATCTAAAGGGTCGCCGCGATCGTCGCAGATCAGCACCGTCGAAGAAGTACCATTAATGGCGATCGCCTGTGCGTTTTGTCGCAGCGCTAAAGGAATTTCTTGAAGCAAGGAAAATAGCGTCATCTTCCAAGTCGTTGCCCAATCTTGCGAAGCAGCACGATCGAAGGGAAGGCTGACACTGCTTTGAATTTGGCGATCGGGCGTGATGGCGATCGCTCTGGCTCCAGAAGTGCCAAAGTCAATTCCAATCAATATCTGATTACAGTTCACGCTTCATTGCCGTTTATTAAACCTGAAGCCGATAGAAGCCTCTACCCGCTTCAGGCTGATTGAACCTGACGACTTAACCTAGCCCCGACATCACCGATCGCGCTGCTTCTAACGTGCGATCGATATCCTCATCGGTGTGAGCCAGCGACATAAACCCTGCTTCAAACTGAGAAGGCGCGAGGTAAATGCCGTGCTCTAACATGCCGCGATGGAAGCGGGCAAACTTGGCAAGGTCAGACTTTTTGGCATCTTCGTAGTTGTGAACTGGACCTTCCGTGAAGAAGAAACCGAACATGCCGCTGATCTGTCCGCCACAGGCAGCATGACCCGTCTCTTTCGCGACTTGCAGCATCCCTTCTGCCAGCTTTTTGGTAATGCGATCGAGCTGCTCATAGGTGCCCGCCCGCTGCAACAGCTCCAGCGTCTTGATGCCTGCCGTCATCGCCAGCGGATTGCCCGACAGCGTCCCCGCCTGATACATCGACCCAGCAGGCGCGACCATCTGCATGATGTCTCTGCGACCCCCATACGCCCCCACAGGCAAGCCGCCGCCAATCACTTTACCGAGCGTCGTCAGGTCGGGCGTAATGCCAAACCGCTCTTGCGCGCCGCCGTAGGCAATCCGGAAGCCCGTCATTACTTCGTCGAAGACCAGCAATGCGCCGTACTCTTGGGTTAAAAGCCGCAATCCTTCCAAAAATCCGGCATCGGGAGGGATGAATCCAGCGTTGCCAACGACTGGCTCTAGAATCACGCCTGCGATCGCGTCAGGATGCTCTTTAAACAGGGCTTTAACCGCTTCCAAATCGTTGTAGGGCGCGGTTAGCGTGTCGGCAGTTGTAGACTTGGGGACTCCAGGCGAATCGGGTAAGCCCAAGGTTGCCACGCCCGATCCGGCTTTCACCAAAAACATATCGGCGTGCCCGTGATAGCAGCCCTCAAATTTGATCAGCTTGTCCCGCCCGGTGAAGGCGCGCATCAGCCGCAGAACGCCCATACAGGCTTCAGTCCCAGAGTTGACAAACCGCACCATTTCAATGCTGGGCACTGCTTGGATCACCATCTCTGCCAGCACGTTTTCCAGATAGCAGGGCGCTCCAAAGCTGGTGCCTTTGTCGAGCGCTTCTTTCAGTGCTGCCAGCACTTCTGGATGAGCATGACCGCAGATTGCAGGACCCCAAGTGCCCACATAGTCAATATACTGATTGCCGTCTACATCCCAGATGTAGGCTCCTTTGACGCGATCGAAGACGATCGGCTGTCCGCCCACGGATTTAAACGCCCGCACCGGGGAGCTAACGCCACCGGGCATCAGCTTTTGAGCCGCCGCAAAAATTTCTTCTGATTTAGTCGTTTTCAAAGTGGTTGTGGTCGTCAAAATCTTCTCCCTCTGACAGCTTCAATCTAGATCTTCCGGCACAGCGTATTTCACTTGCCCATTTATTATCCTATCGAGTGAGAGCGGGATCGATCGGCTGTAAGGAAAATCAAAGGTTACTGACACGGCGCTGCGTGTCAGGCTCGAATCTGGCAGGGAGCCAATACAACAATGCAACGATTCTGGCTCTGGTGCAAAACGTTTGGACTTCTGACATCTTGGCTAGCCACCCTGCTGGCAATGCATCTTGCCTTCCGCCTCAACCCGCCTGCGTCTCCAGATAAAATGTCCGAGATGGCTGTCATGGGTCACCAGAACTTACCGGGCGAGCTGGGAAGGACTGTCATTCTGTCGATCGTAGAGCTAGTCATTTTGGTCTTGCTGCTGCGCCCTTGGTCAAGGGAGCCACTGCGTCCAAGGCTGATTGTGGCGATCGCGCTACTGCTGTTCTGGATCGTGCTATTTGGGGTGGCAACGATGCAGTCGGGCGAAATCTCGAAGGTGAATTTGCTCTGGCTGCTGGGAATCTGGCTGTTTTTGCTGCTGGAGCTAGCAGGGGCGATTGTTTGGGCGTGGCTGCGAGATTCACGGCAGCGGCGTTAGGACTGTCCGTTTGCCGATCTTAGGGAAGCAAGAGGAATTAAAGCCTTGAGGGGCAAAGAATAGAGCAAATGAACTACTCCCAGCTCAGCGAAGCGGCTAGGAGTAGTTCATTCGCCTCAATTACCTGGAGTATGAGGGGGCGATCGCCTCTAAGTTGCCGATTGGCTCTGGCTTAACCAATACTTTCACTTTTAATTACACCCCTATTGAGGGTATTTTCCAATCCATATAAAAAGCCCCTGGGCGTCTTTCCGTGTTTCGACTCCAGGGGCTTTTCACTTCAATTCGTACTCCTCACATCTCTAATAATGCTGCCGTTTTGGGGGATAGACTATCTCCCTTATGACAGATCCTCAACTGGACGATCGCACCC
>JBBSFA010000162.1:0-6653 GCA_038239185.1 Elainellales cyanobacterium
TATGTTTCGCGGGGTGATAGAGGTAAAGCCATCTAGTGCTGCCTCCGATTCAGCGACCCCCTTAGTCCCAGTTCCAGCGTCGGTTAAGCAAAAATATTCCGTATGAACTTATATACTCAGATGGTTTTGCCCCGCCTGCTGGATTGGGCAATGTCTGATCCAGCCCTGGCTCGATATCGACAAGAAATCCTCACCGGGGTAGAAGGAGAGGTTTTAGAAATTGGCTTTGGCACAGGATTGAACTTGCCGTATTACCCCGATCGCATTCAAAAGATTACGACGATCGATGCCAATCCTGGGATGAACAGAATCGCCCAAAAACGCATCTAGGCGACTACTATTACTGTCAATTATCAGACACTTAACGGTGAAAACCTGTTTATGGGAGACTGCACTTTTGACAGCGTGGTGAGTACCTGGACATTGTGCAGCATTGCTAAGGTCGAACAGGCTCTCAAGTAAATTCATCGAGTCCTGAAACCCGGTGGACAGTTCTTCTTTGTTGAGCATGGTCTCAGTGATGATCCCAAGATTCAGGTTTGGCAGCACCGATTAACGCCCTTGCAGAAAGTGCTCGCGGATGGATGTCACCTCGATCGCAACATCAAGGCTCTAATTGAACATGAATTTGAGACGGTCAAATTAGAGCAATTTCAAGCTCAATGCGTTTCAAAGGTCGCAGGATATTTGTATAAAGGTGTGGCTACCAAAGCTTAAGCTAAATTAAATTCCTAAGCCTCTAGCCCATTTCATCCTCATTTCATAATCGCCTGCAATAATTAGTGTAATGAGTTTGAGTAGTCACAACTTAGAGAATTAGCGATCGGGACAAAAATCAACGTAGCGATCGAGATGTCTGATTAAGGGCTTATATAAAACGATTCTTTGGATACTACCTATGCTGAGATCGTACACTCTTACGTGCAGTAGTAGCGCTCCTAATTATCTTTTTCCAGTGATTGCCTCGATCAATATAGTGCTCTTAAGTCGAGTAAAAATTTCATTCTCCCTTGACTCTCCATTCGGATGGAGACTCTAAAACAGAAATAATCTAAAGATACCCACAACTCAACAACAGGATGAAACTAAACGTTATGAAATTTAAAACTCCCCTACTGGCGATCGCTTTTACTGGAACCCTAGTCCTCACCGCTTGCTCAAATTCCCCTGCTAACTCATCGGTCAGTAATCAACCTGCTTCGCCCTCACAGGATGTAGCACAAAGCCCGACAGGAAGCATGGGAGGAATGGATCACGGTTCTATGAGACAGAGTCCAGGTATGTCCGGCATGAATCATGGCTCTATGAATATGAGCCTGGGACCCAAGGATGCGAATTTCGACCTGCGGTTCATTGATGGGATGACTCCCCACCATGAAGGAGCAGTTGTCATGGCGCAGGAGGCTTTGCAGAAGTCACAGCGACCAGAAATTAAGCAACTCGCTCAAGCTATCATTGATGCTCAGCAAAAAGAAATTGCTCAGATGAAAGGGTGGCGGGCAGCGTGGTATCCCAATGCGAGTGCAGAACCCGTGATGTATGACGCTCAAATGAAGATGGACATGCCCATGACGGATTCAATGCGCTCTAGCATGATGATGAGTGGCAATTTGGGAGCAGCCGATAATCAGTTCGATCTACGCTTCATCAATGCCATGCTTCCTCATCATCAAGGCGCAGTGACGATGGCGAAAGAAGCATTGGAAAAGAGCGATCGCCCCGAAATCAAGAAGCTGGCTCAAGACATTATCAGTAGCCAGCAGCAAGAAATTGCTCAGATGCAGCAGTGGAGAAAAGCGTGGTACGGGCAATAGCCACGAAGTAGGCAGCACTCTGCGATGGCGATCGCCATGCTGCCGCTATTTCTCAAATCGCTATCTATTTCTAGGTTTGAGTAACAACAGCTCACATTAGTTCATGACTGGCGGGAATCTACAGAAGTGCAGGCAAGGGCAATGAAGCTGAGATATGTTGCATTTGTAATCCTGACTTTACTTACTTTGGCAGGAGGTACAGGTCTTTTGCTAAGACTGAGGTCTACCTCCGATCCATTGGCAACAGCAGGGACTAGTCAGGCTCCCTCTGCAACTACCGTAGATTTGTTTAATCGAGGCTTACAGTTCTCAAAACAGGGTGACTATCAAAAAGCGATCGCTGTCTACACTCAAGCGCTGCAAATCTATCCGAATTATAGCTTGGCTTACTTGAATCGAGGCATCGCTTATGAAAGTCTGGGAGATTTTACGCAGGCGATCGTAGATCTCCAAAAAGCGGTACAGGCTGATCCCAATAATGCCGAAGCCTACTATAACTTGGGAAAAGCCCAGACCTATCTTGATGATTCACCTGGGGCAATTGAGAATCTGAGCAAAGCTATCCAGTTAAATCCAAACTATGCTGAAGCCTATCACGGTCGGGGTGTACTCTATGGCATGGCAGACAAGTTTGATCAATCTATTACTGACTTGAACCAGTCAATTCAGCTTGACCCGCAAAATGCTGATGCCTATTACAATCGGGGCAAAGCCCAAGCTGAACAAGGGAATGTAGAGAAGGCAATCTCAGACTACACACAAGCCATCAAGCTCAATCCTGGCTTGGCAGAAGCCTACGGTAACCGAGGAGTGCTTTATTCCAAAATAGGTTCTGCTTCAAATGCATTAATGGATTTACAGCAGGCTGGAAAACTGTTTAAAGAGCAAGGTAATCAAGCGGACTACCAACAAAATCTGTCTAACTTGCGTAAACTTCAGCAAGCTCAGTAGATCGAGAATCCTTGCTCTATCTACTAAGAATGATCCAGCCTAATCCATTTAGTAGTTACGCTCTGCTAAAGAGTTTGTTCTCTTGGGCAGTCCTTACCATGATGTTTTGATAAAAGAAGATCTTTTTTCTATTTCTCCCCCATTAAAACTGGAGACATCCTTAAAGTTTAATGGAATACGCTTTAGAATCCCCAGAGGGGGCATTGCTTTATCTTTTGTTTAATGCTTTACTGCCGTAGACACATCTGTTTAATCGCTTTTAGCGTATAGATTGACAGATGAGCCTGTATCCAGAAATTTACGAGTGGAAAAGCAGAAGGTGCCATGTCTAATTTGGGTTTATTGAGTCTAATTTTCCTGGGGCTTGCCCTAGGTCTCCGTCATGGCATCGATTGGGATCACATTGCAGCAATTACAGACATTACAGGCTCGGTGGTCACGAATGAGGAGGCAGATGAAGCTGTAGAACTGCAAAATGCCTCAAGAGGCTCTGTCGCACAAATGACTTTGCCCAAGCCAGTTAAACGACGCAATAAGCGGCAGGAAGCGCGTGAAGGATTCTTCCTTGCGACACTATATGCTTTGGGGCATGCTTCTGTCGTAGTGCTGCTGGGGTTACTGGCTGTGTGGGCGAGCGCCATTTTACCAGATTGGATCGACCCAATCATGGAGCGTCTTGTAGGTGTCACTCTAATCTTGCTGGGTTTATGGATCTTTTATTCAATCTGGCGTTACGGACGCTCTTTTCGTCTTCAAAGCCGTTGGATGGTGCTGTTTTCTGTCGTAGGTCGGGGCTGGACGACGCTCAAGAGCAAATTGACAGGACAACCTGCGGAACACTCGCATGACATTGTACAGTATGGTCCGAAGACCGCATTTGGTATTGGTTTAATTCACGGCATTGGAGCAGAGACAGGTTCTCAAGCGCTCCTACTTGCTACCACAGCAGGAGCTACCACTAAATTAACGGCATCTCTATTGCTTCTGGCGTTCACAGTAGGACTTCTAATCTCTAACTCTTTAGTCGCAGCATTTTCACTATTTGGCTTTGTCTCTGCCAGCACAAAGCGGAACGTCTATGTCGCTGTTGGAGTACTTGCTGCTATCTTTAGCCTATTTGTGGGGTTATTTTTTGTTACAGGACAGGGAGGTGAACTTCCAGATTTGCAAGAGTTGCTCAACAAAGTCTTTGGATCAGCTCAACCTCGATCGTAAGCACAGGCATGAATGCCTATTCCCCATTCGCTACATTGATCCTCGCAGTGCCGAAGCTTATGACAACTTTGGAGAAGCCCATTTTTTGTAAAATCTACGATCTCTTATTCGTGAACTGTCATTCCTCGCGCGATCGCTAAATGATGCTTTTGGTAGCGTTTCCCACTGACCAATAAACCCATAAAGCCTAATGATTGAATTCGTTTTATTTGGTGCAGTTCTGCACTGGTGACCGTAAGACGCACACCATCTGGCAACACAACCACTCCAGCACGCCAACGATTCATCTGGTTTAGTTCTTTAGCCTGAGCAGGTATCATTCTTTGAATTGCTTCCATCGTTCGATCTTTAACTGTAGCTACTATTTCTAGTCCACTGCTAATTTTGCGTTCATTAACTCTGGCACTAAGAGTTACCTGATTCATGTCAATTAGGTGTTCTCGAAGGGCCATTAAATCGACACGACTCCAATCCGTTGTTGGATCTGCTTCCAAAATTTCGACTACTTCTTGAATTGCTCCAAACGCATCCTGTCCGGGCATTCTAGGCTCATCAATTTGCTGTCCGCTTAAGTGATGACCTTCGGGATAAACCTGAGAAAATGCTTTGCTGTAGTAGAAGAGAATGAGGGCGATCGCTCCACTCGCAATGAGTAAAGACAGAAACCCAACCGTTAAACGTTGATCTTTAAACATTAGAGCCGCCTCGAAATTAGAATCAAAGACCCGTTTTTAATCTAGATCGGTTCTGGCGGTAAAAATATGATTACAATCATACTCTTGGATCAAGTAGCCTAATCTGTCGCCTCTGGCGAGTGATAAAGCCTTCTTTCTCAAGCTGTTTCAAAGTTCGGTAAGAAGACTCATGGGTTAAACCAAGATCACTAGCAATATCCTTGAGCGGACGATCGAATACGATTATCGTCTGATCTGGTTCTGCGAACCAGATCAGATATTGCCAGGTACGATCGCGGGCAGAGTGAATATTTCGCAGTTCTAGTTTAGTTCTGGTTAATTGGAGGTGTCTTGCCAGCGACGCAGTAAAGTCCAACGCGAAATCTGGAAAATCTCGAAATGAATTAAGAATGGTTTGTTTTGGGTAAACTGCAATTTGCGAAGGCAGATCGGCGATCGCATCACACTGGTAAACCTCGGAAAACAAAGCCGCTTCTGCAAATCTCTCTCCTTCGCCCACAATATGTAGGGGCACCTCAGCTCCATTGCTTCCATAACGAATTAACTTCATTCGACCAAAAACAACCGAAAAAATAGCAGTCGTCGGTTCACCTCGATAGAACAAAACCTGTTTAGCCTCTAATTGACGGTAACTAGCCGGTTCCCGAAACGCTGGAGGCAGTTGCCCAGGATCAGAAAGTTTCAATCCAGCGTTATCCTCAGACCAGTTGCGGATGCGATCGCTCATTGCTGTGAGGGTTTGTAGGTGGTACTTCAAATTTATCACGTCCTCCGTTCGCAATCTCCATTCAGGCAACAACGCCAATCACAGTAAAGAATTACCAGTAGAAGAACTAGCCGTGTGTTGATGAGGATGTATATGAGGTTCGCCGACTAAAATACCTGGATGATGGCTGTGCTGGTGGTGCCCCTCATGAAAATGCTCATGGTCATGCCAAACACTTTCAGGCTTCGGCTCCTGTCCCCTTGGGGAAAATAGCATCTGGACGATCGCCAACAATACCAAGCCAATCAATCCGCCATAAAGAAATTCAGCGTTTCTAAAATGGGTTCCCAGCCACCCTGCTAGCGGATACGAGAAGACCCACCACAAGTGGCTCCAAGCAAACTGCGCCCCATACACTCGTCCTTGAGCGTCGGTTGGGGTGCGGTCAGCAATCAACGTTTGAGCAGAGACATTCACACAAGTTTGCCCTGCTCCGGCAATCAACCACAGCACCATCAGTAGCCCCAAACCTGCATAATTCGCAGGCAACAGAGCCACAGTGATCAGTGCAGCTCCAATTAGAATCAGGGTTGTTCTTGCCCAACGCTGCTTTAGAGAACCCACTAAAACTGCTGAGATCGTGGCTCCAATGCCAAAAGCCCCCATTACCCAGCCATACTGCACACTGCCGAGTTTCAGGGTGCCTTGGACATAGCCGATCGTATTGACTAGAATTTGCGCTCCTGTAATAGAGGCAACCAACTGCATGGCTAGAGCATACCGGAGGGGAGCATCCGCAAACAGGCGCGTCGTGCCATCTTTGATGTCTCGCCAGGTTCTGCCAGTGGTGCGGGCTTGAGATGGAGTCTGCTCCACTCTCAATTGACCTGGTAGTGTGACGATTAGAATTGCTGCGATGAGGAACGTCAAAGCATCAAGAAAAAATACTTGCCTTGCCCCAACAAATGCAGCAACTGCACCTGCAATGCCAGGACCTAAAACTCCTAATAGCTGAAACGTGGCGCTGGAAAGAGCGATCGCTTGAGGATATTCAGTCTGACCCGTTACCAAAGGGATGATTGCCTGATAAGTCGGAGTGAAGAAGGCATAAAAAACGTTGAGGGAAAGTACCAAGACATAGATTTGCCAGACCTGCGTGACAAAGGGTAGCAGGCTGACCAGTAACATTCGTGCCAAGTGGGTGACAACCAGGATGCGTTTACGGTCAAAGCGATCGGCGATCGCTCCTGCCAACGGCGCAAGCAGAACAAA
>JBBSFA010000163.1:0-6591 GCA_038239185.1 Elainellales cyanobacterium
GCATGTGTTGCAGAGAATCGCGATCGAGGTTGCGATCTTCTGGATGGGTGAGGGATTGCAGCGATTTTTGCAATAGCTCGGCTTCGCTATAGCCCAGCATGTCGCATAGGACAGGATTGACCTGAAGGAGAGTGCCTGCTGGGGTGGCGATCGCTTTGCCAATGCCAGCCGCATTAAAGGCGATCTGAAACTGCGCTTCACTTTCTCTACGTGCCTTTTCTGCCTGAACCCGTGGAGTCACATCTTCTAGCAGAACGACCAATCCAGGATCACCTGCCTCGGTTTCTCTTAAGACGGATAGGTCGAAATACAAAGCGGATTGAAGCAGGGTGACTCGCTCAATGTTTGGCACTACCAGATCGGGCTGCTGTCCCGTTGCGATCGCCGTCCAAGCATCTGCTCGCTCTGCCAGCTCTGGCAAAGCCAATCGACAGTCGCCGCCTGCTTTGAGGGGTGTAATCGTGAAGCGATCGGCGGTGGCAGACCAGTCGGTAATCATCCAGTTTGGCTGGACGATCAAATACTCCATCTGGCGCAGAGTCAGAAAGTTTTTAAGCAGCGCTTTCATGGGGTGGAACCTTCAACAGCCTGAGAGAGAAACTAATCGCTTCTTTCTGATAGCATTCCCAGGTTGATGAAGCAGGTCGCACACCGAAGTCGCATCCCCAGCTTAGATATCCACCAGCACCGTCACTGCCGCGATCGCCACTAGCATTTCATCATTTTTGTCTTTGAGCACCGGAATGGCGCGCCCTTGCACCACCATGCCGCCCTGTATCACGCTCAAAGTTTTGCGTCCAAAGGGCAGCACGGCTAGGACTTCAGCTTCTCGGACTTGCTCTGGGTAAGGAACGGCAACCTCTACCTCTACTAGCATTTTGTCTGGGTCATCTAGCCCTGCCACTTCCCAAATTCCCGGCAGGGCGTTGTGGGCGATCGCATTGCGAACCGCGCGAGCTGCTGCCACGGTTGGATCTTGCCCATGCTGATCCACACCCATTCCCATCTCAATCACCAAGCGCTTTCGAGCCACAGTCCCTCTCCACGATTAATATCGAACTTCTCAGATCGTGAACTTCTCAGATCGAACTACTCAGTCGGCGGCTGATCCGCAGGCGGATTGGGGGGAGTTGGCTTCGCTTCTGCGGCAGGTTTGACTGAAGCCGCAGGCTTAAAGGGACTGCGCTTTTTCTTTTTGCGCTCTTTTGCCTTCTCGCGCTCGAATTCTAGCTCTTTCAGCTTCTTGGTGATCCGCCCAAAATAATCTTGCAGGTAGCCTTCCAGGGTAGTCATTTCCTGGCGATCGATCCCAAAAGTCTGATAGGTCTGATCCATCGGCGCATCCAGGGTTTGACCCGAAGCCACCACTTCGGCAAAGGCGAGGCGATCGGCAACATTCCAGCCCCACTGGAAAAAGCGGGCTGTTTTTTGCACAGCGCGAAGCAAGCCGAGCGGCAACTTGCTGATCTTGGCTTCCCGCCCCGACAGCCGCTCACAGAGCCGAATAATTTCGTATGCACCCCAGGCTCTAGTTCCCACCACCGGAAAGCTACCCCGCTCTGTCTCTGGCATTTTCAGCGCTTGTACGGCAAATCGAGCCACATCTTGGGTGTCCATGTAAGCTGTCGGCGAACCATTGCCCATCACCCAAACTGCCTGCTTTTCCAAGATCGGAATTGCATATTGACCGATCAAGCCCTGCATAAATCCGCAGGGTTGCAAGATCGTGTAGTTCAGCCCCGACTCAGCCAGGAAAACTTCTGTGCAGCGCTTAATTTCCATCAGCGGGACGAGGGGGTATTTCTCGCAGTCCAGGATTGAGAAGAAAATGAAGCGATCGACTCCTGCTGCCTTTGAGGCCTGAATCAGCGAAACTTGACCGTCCCAGTCTACTTTGCGAATCCCTTGGGAATCGGTCGGTCGAGCCGTAGCAGCATCAATCACCGCCGTAATTCCCTCTAGAGCAGGCGGCAAGGAATCCGGATCACAGATATCTCCTGCAACTAGCTCTGCGCCCCATTCCTTCAGGAAGGCTGCTTTGCGGAAACTCCGCACCAGACACCGCACCTGATATCCCTCATCCAGGGCGCGTCGGGCAACTTGCCTGCCTAAAGTACCAGTGGCACCAACAATTAGAATGTTCATGAGGGATTCCGTAAAGAATTATTAAACTTCTTAACTTATAGAATACCCGAACGATGATCCCCGCTTCTAGACTTGTGCCAAATTTTCTGGAAAAATTCTCGCCGCCCTTACGATTTTGGGGCTGCCAGCGGAGTTAACACTCTAGAAAAATATTGTTGGTAGAGAGTGCAGCTTGCCGTCGCCTGCAAATTCATACAGCTAATCAACCCCATACCTCGCAGCTTAAAGACATCAAGCGGGTTCAGATCCACCGTCGTTGTGGATTGAATCACTTGTTTTAGAACGGTCAAAAGTCCGGGATTGAATTGCAGTTTGGCAAGCTGCTGGCGCAGGTGAGCGGCAAAAATACTGTCGGAGGCGATCGCCTGCTGGCTAAACTGCGTCAGCGGTAGCTCTTTAGTCGCAAAGTGATAGAGCGCCAGATGCGTCAGATAAGGCAGTCCTCCCACCAAATCAAGCACCTGCGTCGCACAGCGATCGGGAGAGTCAATCCCATAGCGCTGCGCCAAATCGGTCACCTGTTCCAGAGTCAGCGGCGGCAGCTCGATCGACAACCCCACATCAAACAGCGATTGGTTTAACTCCAGCGGTAAACAAGCTTCAGTCGAGTAAGCCACAATTAGCCGAAACTGCTGCCAAAGGTTGCTGCCATTGCTGCTGTAGCGAGATTTTTCGTGCCAAGCCCGCAGCATCCCAAAAAAGTCGCTGGCAAGATCAGGCGTGTTAAACAGCACATCCACGTTGTCTAGCGCTAGCACAAGCGGCGCATTCAGTTTGGGCAGCAGGTAGTTTTCAAAGTAGTGGGTGCAGCTATAGCTGCTGCCAAACGCTTCGTCCCAGTAGTCTTCGAGCTGATTGGGCAGGTTGAGGCTCTGGGAGATCACCGCGCAAAACCAGCGCAGAAAGCGATCGAAGCTCTTCAGCACCGCCGTATCCGCTAGCTGCAAACTCAAAATCGCCGTCTGAAACTCTTTGTCTTTGGCGGCGGTCAGGCTGCGAATAATCAGCGAAGTTTTGCCAAAATGCTGAGGCGCTTTGAGCCGCACCATCGCACCCGGCTGAATGATTTCCTCATAAACGAGCTGCTCGATCGGGGGGCGATCGACATAGAACGGCGAGTCGATCGCCAATTGACCTTGCAGAGGACGACGGATCTGCACCTGAGCCGCAGTGTCTGGATCGAGGCTGATGTAGTCGTTGGCGTTTAGGGTGAGGGAGAAAGCGCTGAAGTAAAGCTCTAGGGTTTGGCGATCGACGGCTTGCTGCTTCCGCCGTACCTTTGTGATCGTATTAGGGCTGAGATCGGTCAATTCTCCTAGCTGCTCTAAGGTATAAGGCTTTCCGGCGTTGTTTTGCTCTGCCAATCGCTGCTCGGCGTTTTGCAAGCGTTGCCAGCCGCGAGAGCTAAGTACAACTCCCCGCTTGCGCCGTTGAGATGGAGACTGCTGGATCATTATGGTTGAATAAAATTGGATCGAAACGATCTGAGCAAGAAGAATTCAAGTTCGGATAATCTAAACCTGCGCCAAAACCTTCCTAACTTTTTTCAAACTTGTTTTCAAAATACAAAAAGAGTAATATATAAGAATTTGCTATCTAAGCCGCAAGTTTGAAAACCGCCAAATAGCTTAGATATGTAAGTAGCTGAGGTATATCCGAGATGCGAGTTTCAAATCGTCGGTTTAGCGGCACATTTGGGATAATTGCTCCAATTTGCTGCTAAGTTGGCGATTTAATGAGCTAAAACCGCAGTCGGTTAAGTTAAAGACAAATATCCAGGTGAAGTATGCGTCTTAACTGCACGCTTCACCTGGATATCAGGGGATCGACCTAACAGGCAAGTTTTTATGATCCGTCACGGGGCTTTATAGTCCACGATCTGAGCGAAATCTTTAGGATTGAGGCTAGCTCCACCTACCAACGCTCCGTCTATTTCAGGCTGCGCCATAATCTCATCCACGTTGCTGGGCTTGACTGAGCCGCCGTACTGGATCGTCATATTTTGGTTCTTGAGTTGGCTGCGAATCCGCCCAATAATGCGATCGGCTTCCTTCGCCTCGCAGGTGTCACCCGTGCCGATCGCCCAGATCGGTTCGTAAGCAATCACCAAATTGTCTTGATCTACACCCACTAAATCTTGGTCGAGCTGGTCAAAAATTACTGCTTCTGCTTCCCCTCGATCGCGCTGCTGCTTGGTTTCGCCCACGCAAAGAATGGGAGTTAAGCCATGCGCTTGAGCCGCCTTCAGCCGCAGGTTCACCGTCTCATCCGTTTCGCCAAAGTACTGGCGGCGCTCACTATGCCCCACCACCACATAGCGAACCCCCATCTCGGTCAGCATGGGAGCCGAAATCTCGCCCGTGTATGCACCCTCAGCTTCCCAATGCACGTTTTGCGCCCCGACTCTGATGCGAGTGCCGTGGAGATTGCGAGATAAACCGCTCAGCGCCGTGAAGGGGGCACAGATCACAATTTCCCGATCCTCTGGAGCTTCAACCGCGAGATCGAGAAAGTCATGCAGAAACTCCTGCGCTTCCGCTTGAGTTTTGTACATTTTCCAGTTGCCAGCAATGATGACCTTACGCACAATAACTCAATAACTTATAGGTGAACAGAACGAAAGGTGAACAGAACGAAAGGTGAGCGCGAAAATAGCGCACCCTCTAGTTTAAGGCTTTGCGGGATCGATCGAATGACTGGTTTCAGGACATAATTTTTTGCCCATAGCTTAACTAGACTTTAAGCAGGATTCGATCGTTGCCGCCACCGATCGCCCCAGCGACTCAAAGTCATAGCCCCCTTCCAACCCAAACAAAATGCGGCGCGTGACTTGCAGGCAGCGATCGGTAAAGCTGCCGTAGTCCGGTGGTCTTAGCGCAATGTCAGCCAGCGGATCGGCAGCGTTGGCATCATATCCGGCGCTAACCATCAGCAAATCGGGCTGAAAATGCTGCAAAAAAGGGATAATCCGCGTTTCAAAGTGGGGCAAATAATCTGCGATCATGCTGCCTGCTTTCATGGGGAAATTCAGCACATTGTCGAACTGACCCCGCTCATTAGCAGCCCCTGTACCTGGATACTGCGGAAATTCATGAAGTGAACAGAACACAATGTTGGGATTAGACTCGACGATCGCTTGAGTGCCGTTGCCGTGATGCACATCCCAGTCCAAAATCGCCACGCGCTCAACGCCCGGTTGCTCCAGCGCATAGGTAGCGGCGATCGCGGCATTGGCAAAAATACAAAACCCCATGCCTTGCTCTGGCAGCGCATGATGTCCAGGAGGACGAGCTGCGACAAAAGCGGGTTCACCCGATGCCAAAACCTGATCCACTCCATCCAACCAGGCGCTAACCGCCAGCAGCGCGACATCATAGCTGCGTGGCGAGGCGATCGTATCGGGATCAAGATAGCCGCCGCCCGATGTTGCCAACTGCTGCACCGCCTGAATGTAGCGCTGGGGATGCACCGATCGCAATGCCGCTTGCAGCCGATCGTTCTGCTCCACCGGGGTTGGCGATCGCCACTCTAGCTGATCTGCCCAAGACTGTTGCTTGAGGCGATCGACAATTGCCGTCAGCCGACCCGATCGCTCTGGGTGGTGAAAGCCTGTATCGTGCTCTAGGAATTGCTCAGAGTAGAAGATAGGGAAACGAGGAGCCATCGATCGCGCCGTGTTCTGATTGCTGCTTTAGTCTATAGAATTTCAGACACTTTGGGCAGGAGGTGAATTTGCGATCGACTGGTTAAAAGGCGTTATTCCTGGTCAGCATACAGCTACACGTTTGAATCGAGGAAATAGGAGCTAGACGCTGCGGTCATGAGCTTCATCTCTGGGTTGTAGAAGCGGTTAACTGTCGCTTCCCGGACTCACAAACTCGCCCCAAGCTGATTCGCCTGCATGTCTTGCAGGATAAGTCGATCGACTCGCAACCCAGCCGCGAAATTTATATAGCGAACTTATAGCGAACTTTTAGCCGCTTTGATTGGCGCGATCGCCCTCTTTATCAATGCTGATAATAAATTTGCATTACTTGGGCGGGTTAGGCTTGCCGCTCACCCATGGAATGAGCGGATCTTGCGCCAATCGTTTTGATATTGCATACGCACCATAGCGGTTCAGGTGGCTGGGGTCAGAGAAATAGCCATACTGCGTTGTCCAGAGATCGCCCAAATCGCGGAAGGTCAAACCTGGCTGATGGATTGATAGATCCACCATGAAATCCTTGAAAGTCTGCTCTTGCTGGTGGCGAAATGGGTCAAGATAATCTTCCGTCAGCGGTAGATTGACAAAGACTACCGGGATATTGTGCGCGTGCGTAAATTGCAACAGCGATCGCGCCGCTGCCTGTTGCCGCCCCGCAATCCGGAAATTCTCATAGTCGCCATCATACTGCCCCCTCACCTTGGCATACTTCTGATAATATTACGCAGGATAAAAATGCA
>JBBSFA010000164.1:0-6578 GCA_038239185.1 Elainellales cyanobacterium
TCACCTCTGTGTCAGATCTCATCATACACAGCAGCACTGCTCCTGACAGCAGGTTCTTCACGAAAAGCGATCGCCCTTCCGCCAGTCCGGTCAGGGCGATCGTTAGGAGGCATTGGAGCGAAGCCGATATACTAAAGACTTAGATGTTTCTTAGACTGCCCAGTCTCTTCAGTTGCAAGGCGCTCCAAACTGATGAAACGTATTCTGAGCCGATCGAACTTTCTAAATCTGCGCGGGTTGCTTTACCTGCTGCTGACTCTCTATGCGATCGTCACATTAATTCCCTTCATCTGGGCGCTTTCCGCTTCCTTCAAGCCGCTCTCCGAAATTATCAGCGGCGGACTGAATCTAATCCCGCAGCGATTCACGCTGGAGAACTATCGGCAGATTTTTCTGGAGCAGCCTTTGTTCCTGCGCTGGTTGTTCAACAGCGTTTTTATTGCTTCTGCGGTGACAGTGCTAAATCTGCTGTTCAACTCCATGGCGGGCTATGCGCTAGCTCGCCTGCGGTTTCGGGGCAGGCGATTCTGGTTCCTGCTGATTTTGGCAGTGTTGGCGATTCCAGCACAGGTGACTTTGATTCCCACCTTTCTGATTCTCAAGAGCTTAGGCTGGCTCAATTCTTATCAGGGGATGATTGTGCCGGGAATGATTAACGCCACTTTTATTTTTATGATGCGGCAGTTCTTCCTGAATTTCCCGCGATCGCTGGAAGAAGCGGCTGCCCTGGATGGACTCAACTCATGGCAGATTTTTTGGCATATCGTACTGCCGCTTGCCAAGCCTGCGCTGGCGGCTCAAGCGATTTTTGTGTTTATGGGAAGCTGGAATAACTTCTTGCTGCCCGTTGTAATTTTGTTTGAGCCGGAAATGTTTACGCTGCCGCTGGGATTGAACACCTTTAAGGGGCAATACATCAGCTATTGGAATTACATCATGGCGGCTTCCATGGTGTTCACGCTGCCTGTGCTGTGCCTCTATGCCTTCTTCAATCGCTATTTCATCGAAGGGGCGACATTCACGGGTGGTAAAGGTTAAGCCTGATAGGTTGATCCGAAAGCAGGGTGCAATTGCTGGTCTACCCTCTCAGACTGTGACAATTCAAGCGATCGGCTCAGATTGGAGATCTGTCCTGAGAGCGATAACAACTCTATCCCAGTGTTGAATTGAATTGCTTGTGCTAAAGGCTACGTTAGAGACGAATTGCACGAGGAAATTAAGAAACCATGACTAGCAATCGCCCGACTAATCCGCCTGATAATTCGTTTGAAAGCAGCGATCTTCCAGCCAATGTCCACGGTCGTAAAGTCAGACCGGATGAAGTCTCATACCGCGATGGTTACGTTGAAGGGCAGTCTGATGAACGCTCTCAGGTAATCCAAGAGCAGCTTGTTAATGATCAGTATGCCAGGGAGCAGATTCGCGAAAGCAATGGAGTCGCGAACGGCATGTTAATCGGATTGGCTTTGGCGGCGATCGCTGGGTTAATTGCTGGCGCGGTCTATTTCACGACTCGCAGCGAACCCACAACCGCACCCAGCGTTGCGCCTACGACTGCACCTGCTTCGCCGCAAGCCCAGCAGCCTCAACGCAACACCACCATTATTGAACGCACGATCGAGCGAACTAAAGAGGCTGCGCCAGAGGTGCGCGTCCCCAGTGTGCAGATCAATGTGCCCCCGTCTGCGCCTGCAACTTCTGCGCCTGCAACTTCTGCGCCTGCAACTTCTGCGCCTGCAACTTCTGCACCTACAACTTCTGCGCCTGGTAATTCTGCTGCACCTACGACTGCTGCACCTACGACTGCTGCACCTACGACTGCTGCACCTAATAGCCAGCCGAGCGCTGAATCAAATAGCTCAGCGGGACAACCTTCAGGCAGTGCTGGAAGTAGCTCTAGCAATGGTTCTGGAAGTTCGGCGCAGCAGTAGTTTTAAGCCTTACAATCTCTCCAAGCAGCAGATTTGTGTTGCGCTTTACACCACACAAATCTGCTTTTTGCGATCGATTCGCTCCCGAAGACAATTTTTATCAGAAGTGATCTAAATTTTGGATTGATTGAGCTATACCGCCTCCAGATTTGGCAACTTATAACGATTACCAAAATTTCTGGCGCTATTTATAGCGTTTGGCGTTAAAGTAGTCGGTCAGTTGTCGAAAGGGGGGAGTGCATTGAGCCATCATTGGAAGCACTGCGGAAAGCACTACGGTTGGTTAGTGGGTGTGCTAGGTCTCTGTTGGGTCGCGGCTCCGGCGCAGGCAGGGCAGTTGTCGGCTTGGCAGTTCAGCAGCGATCGCAATCAGCTAGAGTTCAGCACCAACGAAGGCGTACAGCCCCGCGCCCAGCTAGTTGAAGACCCAACCCGATTGGTGATCGATTTGCCAGGGACAACTGTTGGACAGGTGACAACGAGTCAGGCGATCGGGCAGACAGTACAGCAAATCCGGGTGGGGCAGCTTGATGCCCAGACGACTCGAATCATCGTGGAGCTAGCGCCGGGTTATACGATCGACCCGCAGCAGGTAAAATTTCACGGCATTTCGCCCACCCATTGGACAGTTCAACTTCCAGATCCGCAGACCAAAGCAGGTTCGACCGCGATCGCGCCAATTCAGACCGCCCCGCCGATTTCCCGCCGTCCCGTTTCGAGTCCGCCCCCTTCTAATCCGCCCACCTTAATCAATTCTGCCCCTAGCGTTCCTGCTCAGACCCGTCCAGCGGCTTCAGTCAGTCCGATGCCGCAAGCGGCAACTCAAATCGAGGAAGTGCGGCTGACTGCGGATGGACTTTTTGTCCGCACCAGTGGCGCTAGACCTGACCTCGTAGTTGAGCGAGGACGACGCGATCGCGACATCATCACCGTTACCATTGCCAATGCCAGCTTGTCGTCTCAACTCACTCAGCCGATCGCGATTAATCAGTACGGGATTAGCACACTGGAACTAAGGCAGCAAGCCAGTCAGCGATCGGCTAGCGTCCAAATCACGCTGCATGTTGCCAAAGAAAGCCCCGATTGGCAAGCCTTTGCCAGCGGCTCTGGGGGCATCGTTATGTTGCCTCAAGGTGGCATCAGCGCGGTGGCTCGTCTTGCTCCGCCCGTAGCTCGTCCAACGCCTGCCCCAAATGTCGCTTCGATCGCCGCTGCTTCCCGTGCAGCCGTTGCCTTGCAGTTGCCAGCTCCGTCGCAGTCTGCTTCAGAGTCGCGATCGCAAGCCGCTCAGTCGCAGGAGTTACAAACTACCTCAACCGCCGCCACGATCGCCGGAGTAGAGCTAAATCCCACTAGCAACCAGCTTTTGATCCACAGCGATCGTCCCGTGAGCTACAGCGGACGCTGGCAGAGCGGACTGTATCAGATCACGCTGTCTCCGGCTCAGCTCGCCGATCGCGTTACGGGTTCGGACATTGGCGGTGCGGCTAGTCCAGTCCTACGGGTGCAGTTGCGGCAGCAAGCCGAAAATACGGTTGTAATCTCGGTTCAGCCAGCGGCAGGCGTGAGATTTGGCACTTTAAATTTAGTTAGCCCGCAGCTTCTAGCCCTGCAAGTGAGTCGCGTTACGTCTGGAGTAGCGCCCAGCTCAGGATCTAGCTCAGGATCAAGACCTGGCTCGGCGGCTATGGTCTTGCCCAACCGGATACCCTCGATCACGATGCCTCGGTTGCAAAGCGGACGTTTAGTGGTGGTACTCGATCCGGGTCATGGCGGTTCCGATCCGGGAGCCGTTGGGATTAATGGAATTCAGGAAAAGCAGGTGACTTTGGCGATCGCACAGCAGTTGGCTGCCTATTTGACCCAGCAAGGGGTTCAGGTGATTTTGACTCGCACTGACGATCGCGATGTGGAGCTAGAGCCACGGGTGCAGATGGCAGAACAGGCTCACGCTAATTTGTTCGTCAGCATTCATGCTAATTCGATTAGCATGGATCGCCCGGATGTGAATGGGATTGAAACTTACTATTACTCCAGCGGCGAACAAATGGCGCAGGTGATTCAGGACAGCATTGTGCAAGGCACAGGCATGAACGATAAAGGGACTCATTCGGCTCGTTTCTATGTGCTAAGGCGAACTTCGATGCCAGCGGTGCTGATCGAAACTGGCTTTGTCACAGGCAGCGAGGATGCCGCACATTTAGCGAACGCTATCTTTCAGAACCAGATGGCACTTTCGATCGCCCAAGGCATCCTGCGATTTGCCCAACAGAACGCAACAGCGCTGAATCGATAAAGGCTTCTCGTTCAACCTTCTGGGTCAACACCCAGCGATCGCAGTAATTCAAGGCAACACAACTCTTTTGGCACTCTGGGCAGAGATGCCGGGATTCTCCGAAGAATCCCGAAACGGTTTTACCCATACACCACCCTGAAGGTGCGTCGGCGTGTGGAATGCCTAGCGACCAATTAAAACCACCATGCCAATGCCGCCAAAATAGAGCGCCAAAACCGCACCTGCCAGCAAACTTTGCGTCACTGGATCGGTCGAGGGAGTCAGCACTGCGCCCAAGACCGCCGCACCCAAAATCACAAAGCGCCAGCCCGAAAGCATTTGCTTAGAGCCAACAATGCCTAGCAAGCCCAGCAAGAGCTGGATCACGGGAATCTGGAAGGCAAGCCCGACGCTAAACAGCAGCAGCAGCACAAACTCAAAATAGCGATCGATCGACCAAAGCTGCTCAACCACCCCTTCGCCGTAAGTGATGAAAAAGTTGAGCGCTGCCGGGATCAAGGCAACATAGGCAAACACTAAGCCCGCCGCAAACAGCAGACTAGAACCCAAGACGATCGGAGCCAGCAGTCGGCGCTCTCTTCGGGTCAAACCGGGCAGGACAAATTGAACAATCTGATAGAGGATGAACGGACTAGACACCAAAATGCCGCTGTAGCCCGCCACCTTAATCGAGACAAAGAAGTATTCACCCGGCGCTAGCTGCAAAAACTTCACCCCTTTTGCTGGGACTTCCAATAGCTCCACGATCGGATTGACAAAGACGAAGCAAATGACGATCCCCACAAAGACCGCAATCAGCGTGTAGAAGAGTCGCTGCCGCAGCTCTTCCAGGTGATCGAACAGCGACATTTCTACCTCACCGGGTAGTTCGTCGAGGAAGTCGTCGTCTTTAGAGTCAGCAGAATCGGAGTTAGCAGAATCGGAGCCGTTCTCTAGAACTTTCTCTAGCGGTTCAGCAACCGATTCTACATCTGAATTTTGGGCAGCTTCTAGCTCGGAGGGCGCGGTCATAGGCTCAAACAGGTTCTTTTTCTATCTCGATTTGTTCCGCATCGGCAATGCGATTGTCTAAGCCTAGCCTAACCTGTTAAGGCGAATCTAGCGGGTGCTTAGCCTGCCGCTTTGTCCATCTCCATTTCCTGGATCAGTTCCTCTAGCTGATGGCGATCGGCTTTGTAGACCGTGCCGCAGAAGTGGCAATTGGCTTCAGCTTCGCCTTCGGTTTCAATAATGTCATGCAGTTCAGCTTCGCCTAGCATCTTTAGCGCACTTAGGACGCGATCGAACGAGCAGCGGCACTGGAAGCGTAATTCCTGCGTTTCCGGGAAAATCTGCAAGCCCATATCGCCCACTAGCTCCTCGAAAATCTGCGGCAGCGGCTCGCCCGCCTGAAGCAAAGGCGTGAACTCAATAAATTCTGACAGCCGCGACTCCAGTTTACCGACTAGCTCCTCGTCTCGCGAGGCTTTGGGCAGCACTTGCACCAATAGTCCTCCTGCCGCAGTCACGCCGTCTGCGCCGACGAAGACCCCGACCACCAAGGCAGAAGGAGTTTGTTCAGAAGTCACCAGATAGTAGCTGATGTCCTCGCCAATTTCACCCGAAACTAGCTCCACTGTCCCAGAATAAGGATCGCCATAGCCAACATCCCGCATCACCCGCAGGAAGCCGTCACTGCCCACCGCGCTGCCTACATCTAGCTTGCCTCTGGCATTCAGCGGCACATCGGCGGCTGGATTGCCCACAAAGCCACGCACCGTCCCATTCAGCCCCGCATCCACCGTAATGCCGTTCAGTGGTCCATCGCCCTGCACCCGAATGCTGACTCTAGACTGCGCCTGTTTCATGCTGGATGCCAACAGCAGTCCGGATGCCATTGTCTGTCCAAGCGCAGCGGTTGCCACTGGGGAAAGCTGATGACGTTGTCTCGCTTCTTCCGTCAAATGAGTCGTGATGACTCCTACAATGCGAATTCCCCCATCGGCGGCGATCGCCCGAACCATTTGATCTACCATGAAAATCCTATACAGTTCTTAATAGTCTTTTTCTATTGTAGAGGGGAGGGCAGCGGGATGTAGCTTGCCCGATCGCGCACTAGAAAAAGCCAATAGAATCAAGGCTTTGCAGCCGCAGAGGAGCACACGAGGAGCACCAGATGGATCAATATTACAAGCCAGAGCATCTAGAACAATTTGGCAAAGTGGCAGAAGGTAGCCCAGAGCTAGCAGAAAAGTTTTTTGCCTACTATGGAGCCGTGTTTGCCGAAGGAGCGCTGTCTGTGCGGGAGAAGGCGCTGATTGCGCTGGCGGTTTCGCATACCGTGCAGTGCCCTTACTGCATTGATGCCTACA
>JBBSFA010000165.1:0-6575 GCA_038239185.1 Elainellales cyanobacterium
TAACTCGGTTCGCGATTTCTGCCTGCTCTCGTACCGATTGTTCGCGCTGTAAGAGCTGTTCGCGTTCTACTTCAGCCCGTTTGCGATCGCTCACGTCTGACACAAATACTGCAATTCCGTTTTCAGTGGGATACACCCGGTGATCAAACCAACTTTCTAGCGGTGCATAGTAAATCTCAAACTGCACGACCACCTGCTCAGCCATAACTCGGTGAAAATGTTGGTAGATCTCGGTTCCCGCAATATCCGGAAACACGTCCCAGACGCTTCGACCCATCACAGATTCGCGAGACATGCCAATAATTTCAAGCTGGCGATCGTTGACATAGGTATAGCGCCAGTCGCGATCCAAGGTCAGAAACCCTTCGCGCAAACTCGACAAAATTTGTTCCAGATTGGCTCGAACCGTTTGGGTTTCACGCTGCAACGCTTGCTCACGCTCACGCGCAGTCCGGCGCAACTGAGCCAGCTTCAGCGTGGCTTCTACCCGCGCCATCAATTCACGCGCTGAAAAGGGTTTGATCAAGTAGTCGTCAGCCCCAGCTTCGAGTCCTTCGATCCGCGCTTCTTCGCCCGCGCGGGCAGACAGCAGAATCACCGGAATTTCTTGAGTTTGCGCTTCAGTCCGCAAGGCTTGCAGCAACTCAAAGCCATCCATTTGCGGCATCATCACATCCGACAGCACCAAATCGGGTGGAGTTTGCTGCGCGGATTGCAGTGCCGCCATGCCATCTGCCACAGTCTCAACGGTGTAGGCAGAACTCAAGAGCCGCTGAATATAGGCGCGCATATCGGCGTTGTCATCGGCTAGCAAAATGCGAGCGATCGGAGCAGTAGTTGAAGTGAGCGAGTTTAGCAGCGGCGTAATCTGAAGATCGGGTGGAGCGATCGCCAACTGCCGTCCCCCCTGCGGGAGCCAACGCTGGGCTTCTTCGACATAGGGGATTGCCCCCATTGCCGTTGAAGCTAAAGGCGGATCTGAAGTGAGGCGATCGATCGGTAAGTGAGCCATTCCAGTTGGAATGGAGACGGTAAAACAACTGCCTTGTCCAACCTCGCTGGTGACATCGATCGCACCACTGTGCAATTTGACTAGCTCCTGCACCAGCGAAAGTCCAATGCCTGAGCCTTCAAAACTTCGTCCCTTTGAGTTCTCAACCCGATGGAACCGTTCAAACAAGCGCGGCAAGGCTTCGGCTGAAATGCCAACCCCCGTGTCCCTGACCGCAAGTTCAACGTGATCTTTGCGCCATTGCAACTGAATAGTGATTGATCCAGACAACGTAAACTTAAACGCATTGGAGAGTAAATTAAGCACAATTTTTTCCCACATTCCCCGATCGACATACACCGCTTCGGGTAACGGTGGACACTCGACAATTAATGCCATGTCTGCCTGTTCAATCAGCGATCGAAAGGCGCTAGCAAGCTCGGCAGTGTAGGTGGCTAAATCGATCGGTTCATAGACGGCTTGAATCCGTCCGGCTTCAATTCGCGAGAAATCGAGTAGCGTATTGACTAATTTTTGCAGCCGTAAGCCGTTGCGCTGCACTAGATCTAACTGTTCGCTCTCATCGGGCTGCAATCGCCCGGTCAGCGACAAAGACAAGTCTTCTAGCGGACTCAGCATCAAAGTTAGCGGGGTGCGAAACTCATGGGAGACGTTGGTGAAAAACACAGTTTTGGCGCGATCGAGTTCTGCCAAGGCTTCAGCGCGTTTGCGTTCTTCTTCATACGCTTGAGCGTTCGCGATCGACATGGCGACCTGTCCCGCAAGCTGAGTGAAAAAGTCGCGGTAGTTGTCGTCGAGTCTACGACGTGGGCTGGCGACCGTCACTAGTACCCCGCTGACTTTGCCTTGTCCAGGAGGCGAGATCGGCAACACCATGGCTTCTTGCGGCGGTTCTGCCCACGGACTCCCAGGAATCATCCCAAAGCGCGACACCAGATTCGTAATCACTTGAGGTTGGGCGGTACGAATCGCAAGAGCAATCGACCAGAAGTCGGAGTCATCCTCGGTCAGATCGATGATCGTAGGACTTACAGGATCATTCAGCCCAAACTCACCGCTGGGATAAAGGCGGGCACATTTTCCATCTGGGTCTATCAGATAGAGCAGCGTAAAAGGAATGTCAAGCGGATCTGATTTGAAAGCCTCTAATATCAGAGCGCAGGTTTCTTCAACCCTTTTCGTGGTTCCAATTTCAGATGCCACTTCCCGCAGCAGTCGAGCGCGACGATCGTTTAACACGCGGTACGTCGTTTCACTGACGATATTCAATACCCCATCCACTCCATCGCCCTGACCTCGAATGGGATTGAATGTGTATTCAAAGTAGCACTCTTCTGTATAGCCAAATCGGTGCATAGATAACAGATCGTCCTTGTGAAACGTGCCCTCGCCTGTGGCTAAAACGCCTGCAAGCTCTGATCCAATTTCGTTCCAAATCTCAGACCAGACCTCATGAGCGGGACGACCCAATGCCCACGGATGCTTATCGCCCACGATTGGTCGCCAAGCGTCATTGTAAAGCAGAATAAAGTCTTGCCCCCAGTAAATCGCGATGGGAAAGCGTGAGTCTAGGCAAATACTCAGCGCCGATCGCAAGCTTGCAGTCCAAGTCTCAACGGCACCCAGTGGTGTTTGCGACCAATCATGCGATCGCATTCGCGTTGCCATCTCGCTGTTGCCTGCAAACAACAGATCGGTCTGACGGGAGTCATTCATCTCACGCCTCCTCCTGCCATCTGCATAAACGGGTAACTTCTGCGATGATGTTGGCTGGATCAATCGGCTTGGACAGATGGGCTTGGAATCCGGCTGCGATCGCCGTCCGCTGGTTCATTTCTCCAGCATAGGCGGTAAGGGCGATCGCGCGCACTTTGCGGAGGGGAGGCGGTAACTGAGTCCGAATGTGTTCAAGCAGCATATAGCCGTCCATTCCTGGCATTCCAATGTCACTAATCAAAAGGTGGGGTTGAACGTGCAAAATGGATTGCATCGCTTCGATCGCAGAGGGTAAGGCAACCACATCGGCACCTGCCTGTTCTAGCACGAAGGCGATTAGATCGCGGGAGTCAGGCTCATCGTCTACCACGAGAATTTTCAGTCCGACCAGCGGTAAAGACTCCTGGGTGAGCGGTGCATTTGCAGACAGTTCGGCTGATTCGATCGAGTGCTGGAGCAGCGGCAATCTCATTGTGAAGGTGGTTCCTTGATTTTCGCCAGTACTCTCGACTGATATTGCGCCCCCGTGCAGTTCGACTAACTGACGCACGATCGCTAGCCCTATCCCCAAGCCGCCAAATTTGCGTGTCGTGGCGGCATCTTCTTGGCGGAAATGTTCAAACACATAGGAAATGAAATCAGCGGAAATGCCTTTTCCAGTGTCAATCACTTGAATTTGGGCAGAGTCCTCGACTTGGGTGAGTCGAACTTCGACCCGTCCGTTTGCAGGGGTGAATTTTACGGCATTCGACAACAAATTCCACATCACCTGCTGTAATCGTCCGGCATCGCCACAGACTTGTCCGCTCGTTAGCTCAAAAACCGTCTGAATTTGAATATGCTTGGCTTCTGCCGCAAGCTGAACTGTTTCGAGCGCCGCCTCAATCGTAGGGATCAGCGCAACAGGCGCGACATCCAACACAAGTCTACCCTGGAGAATCCGCGATATATCCAGTAAGTCTTCAACCAGTTGAGCTTGCAGCTTGGCGTTGCGCTCGATCGCATTCAGCGCTTCAGTCGTTTTAGTAGCATCTAATCTGCCCATTTTCAGTAATTTTGACCAGCCCAAAATCGGATTTAAGGGAGAACGCAGCTCGTGGGACAGCACAGTGAGAAACTCATCTTTAATTCGATTGGCTTGTTCGGCGGCTTCGCGGGCGGTTTCGGCTTGCTGTAGAAGCTGCTCCCGATCGCGTTCAAGCTGGATGCGATTGGTAACATTGGTGAAATAGATAGTAATTCCCTGCACGGCAGGATAGACCCGAACTTCATACCAACGATCGTGATCAGGATAAAATGCCGTGGTTGACAACGGGATTCGATCGCTCACTACCCGCCGATAAAGTTGCTCAAACTCACTGCCTGCTAGTCCCGGAAACTCTTCCCACAGCACTTTGCCAATTAGCTCGCCTGGACAATAGCCCAGAAGCGTTTCGGCAGCTTGATTGACGTAGGTAAACTGCCAGTTTCCATCCAGGGCAAAGAAGCTGTCGCTGATACTTTCCAGAATATTCCGGCTTTGCAGTTCACTGTCGCGTGAAGCTTCTTCGGTTTGCTTGCGATCGGTGATGTCACGGGTTGTGCCTGCAACTGCTTCAACTTCATCTGCCGCATCGAAGAGGGGGACAAAAATGTACTCGTAAGCTCTAGTCCCCAAAGCACTGATGTAGGACGTTTCGTCCTTGAGCGGTTGGCGTGTAGTAATCACCTGTTGAATCTGCTGCTGAAGTCGGCTAGCCAACTCTGGCGGGTAATCCAATTCAAAAAAGTTTTTGCCGATCGCTTCCGCATAGGTTTTCTGCCAGAGATCGAGCAGGGGTTTGTTGACGTAGGTGAACCGTCCTGCCAAATCAAAGGTGTAGATGAAATCTGAAATAGAAGAGACGATCGCATCAATGCGGCGATGCATTGCCATATCTATCGACGGATCAATCGGCTCGGAGTTAGCCTGCGTGTATGCGGATGTTTGGCGGAAGCGATCGCCCATTTCACCGCCACCCGTCAACCCGTTGGTCGTCATCTTTCCCTCTGACTCCGTCTCACGTACAAAATTTGCCAAATCAGATGGCGCAAGTTGCCTTTGCTAAATTTACCGCGTGGAATCAGAGTCGTCGTCTGTCGAAAGGTATAAATACTCTTAAGGCAATTTCCGAGAGAAAAGCTACCATTGGGGGTAAGGGCAGGTTTAGCCAAAATCAATCGACTCGTCAGGCATTGACTGCGAAACCTGCCCCTACAGATACCTTGTTTTCTGGAAATCGCCTAAAGTCACTGCTACATTCACCGCCAGCACAGTCTGGGCATAACCGAAGCCAGATCATGGAGTAAACTGCTACCGTTGCCCAACTGTCCCGGCAAAGTCATGAGCATTTTGCATAAAACCATGCCTTAATCTGCCGAATCTTGGGGCGATCGTCTGATTGATTGAGCAGGCGATCGCCTTAGCGCCATCATGAACATAAGCCTTGCTAAAAATGCCTAAGAAACAGGTATGCTGAGTCAACGACTTGGTTCTGTCGGGGAACAGCCGCCAGAGGAAACAGGGAAAGTGTAGTGAAATTCTACCGCTGTCCCGCAACTGTAAATTGAGAAGTAGACTCCTACCCTCATCAGCCAGAATGCCTGCCAGTCGTGCAGCGAGCCGCAAGCTACATGTTGCAAGCTGCAAGCTACATCGTCTTATCTGCGAGGCACAGGATGAAGACACGAAATCGAAAATGGGTCAGCCTGGGATCGATGGCTGGCTTGAGCTGTTACATTTTGTTTGGCGCAGCAACGCCTGCTCAGGCAATGCATATTGCCGAAGGATTTTTGCCCGTGCAATGGGCGATATTTTGGTGGATTGTTTCGCTGCCGTTTTTCTGGGTGGGATTGCGATCGCTGACTCGCATCACGAAACAACATCCTGAGCTAAAGCTGCTGCTGGCACTAGCAGGAGCTTTTACCTTTGTGCTGTCAGCGCTGAAAATTCCCTCGATCACCGGAAGCTGCTCTCATCCCACCGGGACAGGACTGGGAACCATTCTGTTTGGACCGTTGGTAATGACGGTAATCGGCACATTAGTCTTACTCTTCCAAGCCGTATTGCTGGCTCATGGCGGCATCACCACGTTGGGCGCGAATGTGTTCTCAATGGCGATCGTCGGACCGATCGTGGCTTATGTCGTCTATAACTCCGTCCTGAAAACAGGCAAGCAAAAGCTAGCGGTTTTCCTGGCATCCATGCTCGAAGATTTACTCACCTATTTAACCACTGCCGTCCAGCTAGCGCTAGCCTTCCCAGCGGCACAGGGCGGCTTCATGGCATCTTTCGCCAAGTTTGTGGGGATCTTTGCAGTGACCCAATTGCCTCTAGCCATTAGTGAGGGACTGCTGACCGTACTGGTCTGGAACTGGCTGCAAAAGTATGGGCAGCAAGAACTCCAAACGCTCAAGGCGTTTGAACAGGAGCAATAGTGATGAATAAGATATCGGGCAACTGGCTGATGCTGTTTGGGGTAGTCGTTCTAGCACTAGCCCCTTTGTTGGCGCTCCAAGGCAAACAGTTTGGCGCAACGGATAGCAACAACTCAACCGCAATTCAGGAAATACAACCCGGCTACAAACCCTGGTTTGACTCCGTGATTAAGCCCTCTGGATCTGAAGTGCAAACCTTTCTGTTTGCAACCCAGGCTGGAATTGGCGCAGGGATAACGGGCTATATTTTGGGGCTATACAAGGGGCGATCGGAGAAACATGAGAAGGATAAGTCTTAACCCGTATGTCTCTGCAAATTGATACGCTGGCATACGCAAGTCGGCTCCGACATTTGCCGCCTGAACATAAGCTGCTGTTCGCGATCGCCCTA
>JBBSFA010000166.1:0-6575 GCA_038239185.1 Elainellales cyanobacterium
TAAGAAAAATAGAGTACGGTATTGCGATCGCTTCGTCAAGCCTATTTTAGGAGGTTTTGGAGGGAAGAGGCTATCCATTAAGGAAGCGTCAGAAAGCTACTTGCCCCCGTCATCCTCAGCGGCTATGTTAGCCTGCGATCGTTGCAAGCCCAAAGTATGTGTCATAGTTGTCATAAACCCTCATTTCAGGACTATCCCAATCCTCCGAGAAGGTGGTTAGATTGGCGCGTAGAGCTTCAGCCTGATCTCTATTAATTCCTTGAGACTTTAAATCAAGCTCATCTGATCTCACAAAGGTAACAATCACCCAAGTTCCTTCAGGTATATCACTAGGGTTTTCTGCAAGTTCTACGCGACCCTCACGATAGACTCCTTCAACGCTGGTTAGCATCTTTTATCTCCCCAAAACTTATAAAGCTAAAAATATCGCGCATTTAACCCCAATTCACCCCTTTATTATGCAACGCCCGTCTACCTTTAATTAGCAAGTTGCCGCCGCCCCAAAAGACGACGGCAACCTGTTTGTGGGTCTAGCGAATCAGCTTGATGCCGTTTAGCGCGACCTTATGTGCCTGAAGTCCAGGAGTTCATGTACTCGATCTGCTCAGGGGTGAGACTGTCGATCGCAATTCCCATGGCTTGCAGTTTCAGACGAGCGATCTCCTGGTCTAGCTCCGTGGGGATGGAATACAAGCCCGGTTCCAGCTTGCCTTTGTTCTTTGCCAGATATTCGCAGGCAAGCGCCTGGTTGGCAAAGCTCATGTCCATCACCGCACTGGGGTGTCCCTCAGCCGCTGCCAAGTTGACCAACCGACCTTCACCGATCACAATCACGGATTTACCGCTGTTGAGGCGATATTCTTCGGTGAAGTTGCGAACGACTTTGACTTCTTTTGCCATTGCCTTCAGCGCCTTCAGGTCGATTTCAATGTCGAAGTGTCCTGAGTTGCAGACGATCGCGCCGTCTTTCATCGCTTCAAAGTGCTCTTTGCGGATGATGTGCTTGTTGCCCGTCACCGTAATGAAAATGTCGCCGTAGGTGGCAGCATCGGACATTGGCAACACGCGGAAGCCATCCATTGCTGCTTCGATCGCCTTCACAGGATCGATTTCGGTGACTACGACGTTCGCGCCCATGCCGCGCGCCCGCATCGCTGTGCCTTTGCCGCACCAGCCGTAGCCTGCAACGACGATGGTTTTCCCGGCGAGTAAGACATTGGTCGCCCGGATGATGCCATCCAGCGTGGATTGACCCGTGCCGTAGCGGTTGTCGAAGAAATGCTTGGTGTCAGCATCGTTAACGTTCATGGCAGGGAAGGTGAGGACACCGTCTGCCAGCATTGCTTTTAGGCGAACAACGCCTGTGGTGGTTTCTTCGGTGGTGCCAATCAGATCTGCAATCTGATCCTGACGCTCTTGAATCAGGGTGGCTACTACGTCGCTACCGTCATCTACGATGATGTTCGGTCTGTGATCGAGTGCAGTCCGCACATGCCGATTGTAGGTATCGTTGTCTTCGCCTCTCAGGGCATAGACGGAGATGCCGTGGTCTACGACGAGGCTAGCTGCCACATCGTCTTGCGTGGAGAGCGGATTGCTAGCAATCAGGATGGCATCTGCTCCGGCACTCTTGAGCGCGATCGCCAAATGCGCCGTTTCGGTGGTGATGTGACAGCAGGCGACTAGCCGAATCCCTGCCAGCGGCTTTTCTTGGGCAAATCGATCGTTGATTTGCTTCAGAACGGGCATTTCCCGTCCTGCCCATTCAATGCGTTGCTTTCCCAGGGGAGCCAGGGAAAGGTCTTTGACATCATGCTTGGCTTGTGTTGCAACCATGTACTTTACAGTTAGTTACTGAAATACGACTTCATTAGCTTAACGACTGTGCTACCAAAAGTCGATTTCTCCACCCCAAATCCACCAATTTTCATCAAAAGTGAAAAAACTGCCGATCGCCAGATCCCCGGACTCTCAGGAATCCGGGGATCATGTGCCCATCACATTACGTAATTCACGCGACAGGCAACTCTTCCGAACCCCCTCATCCTAAATCCCTCTCCCAGAGCGGGAGAGAGACTTTGAGAGACTCTTGCTCCCCTTCTCCCAGAGCGGGAGAAGGGGTTGGGGGATGAGGGCGGATTGAAAGTTGCCCATCGCGTTAACTAGGGATTAGTTCTCGGTGTTGTGCCGTGTTCCGGGTGACATGGATTCGTTTGTTTCGACCTCTTCGCCTTGAACCTGTTTAAAAAACTTTTTGGTGCTTTCAGGAACCGGTTCCCCGATGTTCAGCTTTTCCTGAATAGACTGAGGCGCACTGGCTTCTGCTTGACTCGCTCGTTCTGCATTCTCCTGCGATCGCGTTGCCCGTTGCTCTGCTAGCTGATCTGACATTTGCTCAGGGGCAGGGGCAAGCGTGGCAGCTTCCACAGGCAAGGTGTAGGTAAATTGTCCGACAGCAGCGCCAATCAGCAGGGTCAGACCCGCCAGAAAAGCCAGGACTGCCCGACCAATCTGCGATCGCCGTAATCCAAAAATGAATCGATTCATACAGAATCCTCTGTTCAACTACGCTTTCAGTTTTCAATGTTTGCTGAAGCTGAACATCCCCCCGATGGTATAACCAAAAACAATTTTTCTGCCAAAAGAGGGCAGAGCCAAAAGAGGGCAGAGAAAACTCTCTGCCCTCTTGACCTCATTCAGAAAACTTAGCCCTAGCTGGCGGTCGCAGGTTTCTGAGTTACAACGGGGGTGGATCTCGCTTTGCTTTCAGCGATCGGCTCAACCGTTGCAAACTCAATATGATTTAACAATGTTGTCACAAAGGCAAACAACAAGAACGGTAAAGAGAGCACCAGGATGAGTCCCACTGTGGCTAGCGCATAGATTGGACGGCTAGCTCCCATCAAGGCCAGAGCCGATGCCAAGCTAAGGAACAAGACGATTAGCCAGACAATGATCTGCCCGTAAATGTCACCAAAGGTCAAGGTGCAGACAACCCGATACTTCTTCATGTCCATAAGAGATTTTCCCCGTGAGGCTACATAGATTAATTTTAGTGGTATATCTTTATTCGCAGATGAAAATAAAGATAGATATTTAAATCTTTCTGAAGAGTTGTAATGGAACGTTACATTAAAAGCCAGGATGAAAGAACGCATCCGGGTAAAAACAAATCTTCTGAGCCGCCCTCAGCGCCATCCGATCGCTTCCTGCTGTTTCACAAACCCTATGATGTGCTGTCGCAGTTTACAGACGAGCGATCGCCCACGCCCCATCGGACTTTGAAAGACTATATCTCAGTTGTCGATGTATATCCCGTGGGACGGCTCGATCGCGACAGCGAGGGCTTGCTGCTGCTGACCAACAACGGGCGGGTACAGCATCGCCTCAGTGATCCAAAGTTTCAGCACCCGCGCACCTATTGGGTGCAAGTTGAGCGAATCCCCGATGCAACGGCATTACAGCAGCTTCAGCAGGGTGTGGCGATTCAGGACTATCGGACTCGTCCAGCCACCGTGCGGCTGTTGGAAGCCGAGCCGGATTTGCCGGATCGCGATCCGCCGATTCGCTTTCGCAAATCTGTGCCGACCGCTTGGCTAGAGCTGACCCTCACCGAAGGGCGAAATCGCCAAGTCCGGCGGATGACCGCTGCGGTTGGGTTTCCGACCCTGCGGCTGGTGCGGGTGGCGATCGCCCATCTGACTCTAGAAGGATTGCCGCCCGGAGAATGGCGAGAGTTAACCGCTTCAGAGCATCAGTCTCTACTGCGGCTCTAAAAGGCTCTAAAGCTTGGGGCGATCGAATTTCAAAATTTCAGGCATCCACCAGTTCCATTTCCCCATCAAGTGCATTGTTGCGGGCACTAGAACGGCTCGAATCAGCGTGGCATCAATCAATACGGCGATCGCTGCGCCCAACCCCAGCGCTTTGACAAAAATAATGCTGGTGAAGGCGAAAGCGCTAGTGACGATGATCATCAGCAGGGCTGCACTGGTAATCATGCCCCCCGTTTGTTTGAGTCCCTCAATTACGCTCTCTGAATTGTCTCCGCTTTGGTCATAGGCTTCTTTAATTCGGCTTAAGAGAAACACTTCGTAGTCCATGCTTAGCCCAAACAACACGCAAAACAGCACGATCGGCACCAGCACATCTAAATAGCCCACCGTCGTAAAATTCAGCCAGGATTGAAAGTTGCCTTCCTGAAAAATAAACACTAAAGCTCCAAACGATGCCCCGATCGACAGTAAATTCATCGCGATCGCCTTCAGAGGCAGGATCACCGAATGGAGCAGCGCGCATAGAGCCAAAAATGTCACAAACATGATGACGCAGAGGACGAGAGGAAACCGTTGATAGATGATCGCGATCGTGTCTAAGGCGCTAGCCGTTTGTCCGGCAACTTGAACTTCTAGATCTGCGAGCGACAAAGCCCGCAGATCCGCAACCAAGCTCTGGGAGTCTGGATCATTGCTGCGAGTCCGGCTGGTGACTGAAATCAGCGTGGTGGTGCGGTTACTCAATTGGTCAATTGCCGTGGCGATCGGGGCTGGAACCGCTGCCGGATCTGCGTAGAGCTGCTGATAGCTTTGGGCATTGAGGCGAGGAATTAGATTAAATAAACTTCTAACGGATGCTACTCGCGGATCGGCTTGGAGCTGCTCCACCACATAATAAAGCGTTTCAATATTAGACTGAGAGAGAATGGGCTGATTCGTTTTAGAGCGAACGATCAGAAGAATCGGACTGATTTCGCCTAAACCAAAGGCTTCTTCCAGAAAAGTGACCCCTTGACGAGTCTCTGTGGCTTCAGGCAAAATATCAATGCCGCCTAATCCGAAGCGAATGGATAAGAACGGTGAAGTTAATCCGCTGATGATGACTAGCACGATCGCAACGGCAACCACACTATATCGGATGACAATCCGGGCGATCGCCTCCCAGAGGCTCGGATTCTCCAAGCTTTCCGGTCGCGCCGATCGAAGCCGCGCCGGTTTAAACCGCGCCGTTCTGAGCTGAACGATTTTAAACCAAACTGTTTGGAGTTGCCTTTTCCAGTTGATCTGTCGATTAATTTGCCAATCAATCCGATGCCCCACCATTCCCAACAAAGCCGGCAATAACGTCAACGCCGCCGCTACGGAACTCAGCACCACTAATGCACCTGCCACCCCCAGAGATTGCAGCAGGGCGATCGGAATCAGCAGCAGCGCGACTAAGCCAATGCAAACGGTGAGTCCTGAAAAAAAGACGGCTCGTCCTGCTGTATCGATCGATCGGATCACTGCCTGCTGAACCGAACCCGCAGCCAGCTCTTCGCGAAATCGATTGACAATCAGCAAAGAATAATCAATTCCCAGGCCCAAGCCCAACATACTGGCGATGTTGAGCGCAAAAACAGAGACACTCAACTTCAGCGAAACCAGGTAAAGCAGCCCAAATGTGACAGAAACCGCCATGGCTCCCATCGCGACTGGCATACTGGCTGCCACGATCGATCGAAACACCACTAGCAATGCCACCAAAGTTAGCGGCAGTGCCGTTAGCTCGGCTCGACCGAGGTCAGCTTTGCTAATCTCTTGCACCTCGCGATCGACCACCGATTTGCCGATCAGAAATACTTTCAGATCATCCGTGGAGTCCCCGGTGGAACGACTCGCTTGGCGCGCCGTTTTCCGATGGCTTAATACTTGCTCAATTTGATCGAGAACGGGGATGGCTGCGTTTCCCTGCACCTGTAGATTGACGATTGCGTACTGGGTGTTTCCATCCTGACTGCGGTACTCTGGGCGCTGAGCGGCACTGATGACAGAGCGCACCGCAGTCAGCCGATGAATGTCATCCAGAATGGGCTGGATGGTGCGTGGCTCAGCGGCAGGAATGGGGTTTTCGGTTTGAAACACGATCGTCAAAGCGTCTGGATCAATGTTGAGTTCTTGCTTTAACCGCTGCTCGGCGCGATGGGCGGCTCCTGCGTTGTACAGCATCCCACTACCTTGCAAAGCTTTGTCTAGCTGGGGTAGCAGCACTAGGCTGAGGGCAAACAACGCGACCCAAGCCAGAATCACAGGCTGGCGATACCGATAGATAAATTGCCCCAATCTGGCGAACCCAGAATGGGAAATGGCATATTGCCCTGAATGGTCTATTTCTGGCAAATTTCCATCCTCTTGAGGCTAAAACAGTTTAATTACTTTAGCTAATACGAGGTTAGCTAATACGAGGATTGAAGCGATCGCTCCGGATTTTTCGCGGCTTTGCTGGCTCAGTCCTAGCTCGGTGGCTCAAGGCTGAGGCTATTAAGTGGCACTTTGTCCTGTTACAATTCGCAATGTATCTGTACCGTGCTGGCGATCGATTTTGATTGTCCTATCAGGAGGCTGCCCATGATCACGACTCTATTGTTTGACTTAGATGGAACGCTGGCGGAAACGGATACGTTGCACTATGAGATCTGGCGAATTGTGCTGCAAGAGCAAGGTCTAGCGATCGATCAGGATTTCTACAAAGCCAAGATTAGCGGTCGCTTGAATCCCGATATTGCGCGAGATCTGCTGCCGCATCTGTCGCCCGTAGAA
>JBBSFA010000167.1:0-6553 GCA_038239185.1 Elainellales cyanobacterium
AGCCCTTTGCGAACCATCAGACCACCTTCAGAAACAATCACTGCCTGTTCAAAAGCGATTAGGCGGAAATCGCGACTGATGTGTTTCCATTGAAGGGCAATCGCTTCACTCGGTCTACAGCCTGTTCTAAACAGAAACGTGATGAGTGGCAGGTAGTAGCAGTATATCGGTTATTCTCGAAGGCTTGAAGAATAGAATCTCGCTCTTCGGCTGTAAAGGGATCAATCTCACGCTCTTCGTTGTGAGTGACATTCTTGGGAATTTTAATTTCTAGCGCCATTCCTTCAAATGGGTCGTCAGGGAGCATGTCTGACTTTTTTGCCCAAGTGCAGCAGGCAGAGAGCTGAGTTAAAAATCGCTTGGCAGCATCCGCAGGTTTGTTGGCGATAATCCAGTCCCGAATAGCGATCGCATCATCTACAGAAGTACTAGGTATGTAGAGATTGATACAACGTCTTGCAGTAGCAAATTCTCTTGCAAGCGTATTTGGGGAAAGGCTGGGACGCTTGAATTCGGTGTATCGCTCCCATAGCTCTGTCAAATTGGGTTTTGGAGGAGCGATTGGGGTAATTGGGGTAACAGTGCTGAGGAAGGATTGGGGCTTGTACTTGTCGAGGGTGGATCGAAGTTACCAGAGAGGATGTCTAGCTCAATTTGTCGGGCTTTCATCTCCGCTAGCTTGCGGTTTGCAGGTGATTCTCGAAAGCCTGTGGAGAGATAATGGCGCTTGCCACCGAAGCTGAAGACAAGTTGGAGGCGATCGTTGGAAGCTTTGATCTGAACCGTACCCTTGGAAGATTTTCGTTTGGGATTAGCCTGAGTCATAAGACCTCTTGCTTAGAACATCTGTTCTAAAAATCTACCCCAACTTTACCCCAAAGGAAAGCCCAAACTCCTCCAAAAAAGCCTAAAAGCAAAATTGCTGAACCTGCGATCGGCTCAGTTATTCTGCCTTCAAAACCGCTCAAACCCTTAAAAACATTTAGGTTTGCGGTGTTTCACTCTCTACGAGCATGGAGGGATTCGAACCCCCGACCCTCAGAACCGGAATCTGATGCTCTATCCACTGAGCTACATGCCCTCTCGCGCTTTTGACATACGCCCCTGATGTGGCTATATGCTGTCGCACACTTTGAGAGTATAGCAGATTTCGATCGCATTAACGCGATCGCCGCCGATCGCGCCGCTGTCCCAACTCTCTGCTCAATTCCAAAAAGGTATCGTGGCGCAAATAGGGGTAATCCGAAATCCAAAGATTGCACTCTGGCAAATAGACCTCTGAGATTTTGGCGATGCGGCTCAAATCTGGGCGACTCGACATGACTATCATTTCAGCAATATCTCCCACTTGAATCGCTCGATGATCCCGCTTCAGCACGACTTGCAGCTTCGTTTCAAATCCAGCCTTGTCGCCAATCACCAAATTCAATCGCCGTTCGCGGTTTTCCACAATCACCAATTCGCCTAGCTTATTGACAGTCTCCTCTTTGCCTACTAAAGCTTCAGAGACGAAGCGATCGAGCACTCTCCCCTGCCAAAAGCCGCTGTACTGATAGCTCCGGCAATCCAGATTGAACCGACTCGCCAAATAAACAGGACTCCACAGCCAGTAAAACCCAGCCGCCAATCCTAGCGTCAGAGAAATCCAAAAGAGGTCATCCCCCAAAAAAAGCTGGAGAATCGAGGCTGCTACCACGCCTGCCACAGAAATCAGCAGCCGCCGCAGAAAATCGGGCAGTTTTCCCCAGGCGTATCGGTATTGGTCGCTGGTCGCAACTCTGGGAATCAGCTCCTCGAATTTTTGCCGGGTCAGGGGAATCAGCATGGTTTAACAGCGCAGCACATCAACTCCATAGCTTCGAGCCTAACATTTATCCTAATGAAAGTAGATCTACGGAAGTTCGCGATCGCCCTTTCGCCCATTTATCCCAAAAGTTCCGTACTTGTCTCTAGGCTAAAGCAGTACCGGAAAGGACAGAATGAACTCACTTCTGGAGAACGCAATGTGCAGAAGGGTTAGGCAGCCAGGGGGCAATTAGGTTGCTTAATTCTTCTGAACAAAAAAAGCGTCCTTACAGGTGATCTTGCCTGACCTTGGGGGCTTATTAGGGTCAGGCAATTTTTTTGTCTTTTTTTACGGGTTTGGACTCCGGGCATCCTAAAGCAGCTTGTCTAGACCGTAAACGAGCTGCTTGAGCTGGACAACCTTGCGAATGCTGAGCAGCACACCGGGCATATAGCAGGCGCGATCGCTCGTATCATGGCGCAACGTGTAGAGTTCTCCGGGTGCGCCAAACAGAACTTCCTGATGGGCGATCAATCCGGGTAGCCGAACACTGTGGATGCGGATGCCGTCTTGCGTTTGGCTGCCTCTGGCTCCTGGCAATTTTTCAGTTTCGGCAACAGAGGGCGGATTGTAGAGCTTGCCAAATTCTTCTAGAAGTTGGGCAGTTTGAATCGCTGTGCCGCTGGGCGCATCGGCTTTTTGGTTGTGGTGCAGCTCAATGATCTCAACATGCTCAAAATACTGCGAAGCGCGGACTGCCGCCTGCTGCAACAGCACCATGCCGATCGAAAAGTTAGGCACGATCGCCGCGCCCATGCTGGCTTTATCGGCAAATTCAGCCAAATCTTGAAGCTGGTCTAGGGTCAGTCCAGTCGTTCCCACCACCGGACGGACTCCGTAGGCGATTGCGGCTCTGACATTCTCATACACGCTGTTAGGATGGGTGACATCGACTACCACCGCCTGCCCTTCCTGTGCCGCCATTGCCAGGGTGGCTTGCAAATCGTTGATGATCGGCACTTCCAACGCGCCACAGCCAATCACTTCGCCAATATCCTGACCTTGCAGCGCGGGATTGCGGGCGATCGCACCCATCAGTGTCATGTCTTCTGCCTTAGCGATCGCCTTGACGATCTCTCGCCCCATCTTGCCTGTTGCGCCGTTTACCACTACCGGAATCATGCCTGCCATTCCTTTCACCGCTGAAACACCAAGGGCAATTCTAGAGTATCTAAGATTTGGTGAGGCTATCCCCCAATGTGCCTGGATGAGCGATCGCCTTTGTCCAAACACGCTACCATGAATAGCCAAAGCGTGAATGCCGAACCTGAGAGAGTCGAAACTTTGCAGTCAAAGTTACAGTCTTGGTAAAGGGTTCGATCCGGTTGGGACAAGTAAGTTCGGAGAAATGTAGCAGCAGGCTAAGCCTGTTGGCGCGTTATCCAAGTGGCTGTGGGGAAAGCAAATGCTCAATCGATACAAGAAGAAGCACGTTTGGTTTGCGGGGGCTGGCGCAGCAGTGACTTTGGGTGCAACCGTCTCAGCGCTGACGCTGAGCGGCAACCTGATTCATTTGCCGATCGTGGGATCGTGGCTGACCCCATCTCGCAGCAGTGCGACTAGCGATCCCAGCCAAACTCAGAATTCTTCAGTCTTGTCTTTAGCGATGCTTCCGCCTGCCGATCGCGATGCCAAGCTAGAGAAGCTGATCCACGACTCTGCCTCAGGCGATCGTGCTCGCTACCTGTTAGCCACCGATTTGATTCAGCAAGATCACGGCGGCAAAGCCCTGCCGTTGCTCGACGGACTAGACTCCAGCTATCCGGCGATCGCGCCTTACGTACTGGCTAAACGAGCGCAGGCATACACTGCGACTGGCAATAACGCTAAAGCCACTGAAACCTGGAAGGCGCTAATTCAGCAGTTTCCTAAAGATCCGGCGACGGCGGAAGCCCTTTATGCGCTGGGTAAAACGAATCCGCAGTACTGGGATCAAGCATTGCAGCAGTTTCCGAGCCATCCCCGATCGATCGAGATTGCTTCAGCTCGGTTAGAGAAAAAAGCGGATCAGCCGCAGATGCTAATGCACATTGCTCGATACGGGATTTACTCTCCCAGCATCCTCAATGTTCTGAATCGGCTCAAAACTGAATATGCCGCTCAGCTTTCCCCAGCGGACTGGGAAGCGATCGGTCTTGGCTATTGGGAAGCGGGCTACTATGGCAGCGCTGGAGCCGCCTATGACAAAGCACCCAATACTCCGCTGAATTTATACCGCACTGGGCGCGGGGCACAGTTGGGTGAGCGTTACAGAGATGCGACTGTCGCCTATCAGCAGTTGATCCAGGCATATCCGACCGCCAAGGAAACCGGGCAGGCGTTGTTGAAGATTGCTGAAGTCATCGAAAAGCCGCAGGAGGCGATCCCCTACCTCGATCGGGCGATGCAGGAATTTCCCGATCAAGCCGCAGAAGCGATGTCGCTGAAAGCCGATATCATTCAGGGACTCGGTAGCCCCGATACGGCACTGCAATTGCAGCAGGCGGTTTTGAAGCAGCACAGCAGTTCAGAAACCGCTGCCAAGCTGCGCTGGAACCAGGCAGAAGCCAACCTGAAAAAAGGCGATGTGAAAGCCGCTTGGGAGTGGGCACGCCAGCTAGCCCAAGAGAATCCCGATAGCGAACTGGCGGCGCAAGCCTCTTTTTGGGTGGGCAAATGGGCCTTGCAGTTGGGGCGACAAAATGATGCCCAGCAGTCGTTTGAGTATGTCCTGAGTCATTATCCAGACTCTTATTATGCTTGGCGATCGGCAAGCTTATTGGGCTGGCAAGTTGGCGATTTTACCACGGTGCGATCGCAGTTGCCGCAAATCCTCAAGCCTTTTCAGCAGGCAATCCCTCTGGCGGGTTCAACGACGCTGAAGGAGCTTTATCTGCTAGGTCAGGAGCAGGATGCTTGGGCGCGGTGGCAGACCGAGTTTACCAATCGCCTTCACCCCACGGTGGCGGAACAGTTCACGGATGGACTGATGCGGCTGGGCGTAAACAATAATCTGGATGGGATTTTTATGCTCTCTAGCCTCTCTTTTCGAGAGCCACAGGCGGAGAAAGCAGCCTATCAAAAGATCCGACAGCAAGCTGGATATTGGCAGTCGCTTTATCCCTTTCCGTTCGCAGATGCGATCGAGCGATCGGCACAAGAACGTCAGATAAATCCGCTGCTGGTCACGGCTTTGATCCGTCAGGAATCTCGATTTGAACCTGCGATCGAATCTGCGGTGGGCGCGACCGGGTTGATGCAGCTCATGCCAGAAACAGCCGATTGGGTATCCAAACAGGTGAAGCTGAAAGAGTATAAGCTGAGTAGTCCGATCGACAATATCAAGATGGGAACTTGGTACTTAGACTATACCCATCACGAATACGATAACAATTCGCTGTTTGCCGTCGCTAGCTATAATGCAGGACCCGGTAGCGTTGCCGACTGGATCAGCAAATATGGCTTCAGCGACCCCGATAAATTTGTGGAGCAGATTCCCTATCCAGAAACCAGAGGATACGTTGAATCTGTATTTGGTAACTATTGGAATTATTTGCGGCTTTATAATCCAGAAGTTTCTAAAAAACTGGCGAAATATTCGCCAGAGCAAGCTGAAATGATTAATCCTACAGAAAAATAGATTGCGGCGAAAGTTTCGCGGTCGATCGCGCTGTTTTTTTGACAAACCTGCTGACAAAATCGGCAGTTAGGATTTACAATAGTATCGACATATACAGAAATTCACGTTTTACCTTAGTCAGGGCAAGCCGTTTGTGTGGGGGTAAGGTTCCGTATTGGTCAAGCCATCTGGTTTTTCGCCCGCTTCGCGCCGAATTCAGCCTGGTTTGGATTTAAGTTAGCTGGTTGATGCACCCCCTCTGGGGGTGTTTTTTTGCGCTTGTGTCTGGAACCATGCCGCAACAGAAACCGGGATTCTTGGAGAATCCCCTCTCTGCCTAACGCCTACCGTGTACACACAAGTCTTTGCTCGATCGCTCAACGTGATCTAGCCCCCTAAATCCCCCAATTCTGGGGGACTTTCAATCCGGTTCTGCTTCAAAGTCCCCCAGAATTGGGGGATTTAGGGGGCGATCAGCCTCAGACGGAGAATAGACAACTTGTGTGTACACGGTAGATACCTAACGAGGTAGAGAACTCATTCGGCTTATCTACTTAGTAATGGTTGCCGACCTTACGGTGATGAACTGCCGTCAGTCCGTCAATCTTGGAGACGCGCCCGGTATCAACCGTGCTGTACACGATCCAATGATCGGCGCACTCCATCCGACTGACCACTTCGCACTCCAGATAAGCCAATGCGTCTGCTAAGATGGGCGATCCGTTGGCAGCGGGGTAAGTCTTCACCTCAGCAAAGCGATCGGCTCCCGGCGCAAATCGCTTCAGGAAGTGCTTCATCAAGCTCTGATAGTTGCCTTCCTCCAGCACGTTTAAGACAAACCGATCGCCCACATGCATCAGCGACTCGATCGCCCGATCTTTGGCAACGGCGATCGTAATCCCCAACGGCTTTAGGCTAGCTTGCGACACCCAGGAGGCAAGCATGGCGCTAGAGACATCACCTTTCTGGGCAGTGATGATATAGAGTCCGCCGCTCAGCCGCCCCAATGCTTTATCCAGCTCATTGTCTAGGGCTTTCATCTGCTTGACGGCGCGATCGCGGGTCAGCCATTGCCCCAAGTCAGTCCCGGCTTCTGCGGCAAGCTGAAA
>JBBSFA010000168.1:0-6538 GCA_038239185.1 Elainellales cyanobacterium
CTTTAAGGGTGGGATTCAGTCCAAACTCAGAAAAGTTCCAGTTTGTATCCCATCGCCGCTGAGCGTTGTATGCCATGCACAGCAAATCATCAATATAGTCTTTGTAAGCGTTGGAATCATCAGGGTTGATGAAGCGATCGAGTCCGAGCTGTTGTACTTTCTCATCAATGATTTGGCGATGAGTTGCCAACGGCAGTTTCCGGCAATCATCAGGCGCATCCGGAAATTTCTCAAAGTCGTGCAAAATGAAGCCAGAAATCACTAAGCGTCGTTCGCGATCGCGCACTATTCGTCTAATGGTGGTATCCATCTTTGCCAATCGTCGCTCAATCAGATTCGCTGGAAATAAACCATTGAGTAAGTGCGTATTCAGAGATTGATCTGCGGCATTATCTCGCCGCACTTTGGCTTTACCCTCCGCTTCATTTTTGCGATCGAGTTCATCGAAAAAATTGCCGCCTTTCGCCGTCACGCCGATCGCCACTCGCAATAAATTCGGCAGCACATACGCTGCAAAGTCTTGCATGACTGCATCGTCTGGGTTTTGTGCTTGAATCGCTTCCCTCAGCAGCTTCAGGGTCAGGAGTTCGCGGTGAGTTGGTTCAAGGATGCGATCGCTTTCTGCATCAAAGCCAAAATCGCCTTCCAGAAAATCAAAATCATTACTCATTGTCTTCTAATAGATTCAAGTAGGTTTGGATTTGTTGAATATATTGTGGGTATTGCACGACCGATAGCTGTAAGGCTCGGTAAACTACTTCAGGATCGATGTTGTCATAAACATGAGCGAGTACATTTCTAAATCCTGCTGATAAAGCAAGTTGAGCTGCCAATTCTGAAGAGATAAAACCTAGTTCACCTGCAAGTATAAATATTTCTGTATTAGTTAGTTTTTCCAAATCAATAGTTTCGATAGGCTTGATCAGCATCTTGTTGATATCGATCGCTGCCTGAATGACAACTTCCAAATACCGTTCAATGCTTGCCTGCCGATCCTCATCTTGAAGATATGCCTCAAACGTAAGCGATCGATAGTTAAACAATCGAGCCAATCGCCTGCTCATACCAATCAACTTTTTACCAATTCCTTCCAGGTCAACAGCCGTCATACTCCCCACTTTTGCAATGCTGCTGCAATTTCTGCTTTTTGCTCCTGGCGAATTGCTTTGAGTTGTTGCGGTGTCAACAAAGACTTTTGCTGGAATTGTTGAAAAATTCCAGGTTCACTTTCATAGATCACCACACCATCTTGTGCAATTTCATCCGCTAGAAGCTCTGAAGCATTCTTTAGATCAACCCAATCGATCTCGTCATCACCCAAGCCAAGACTCTGCTGAAGTACACCCCAAGAGCGGTAGCAATACCAACCACCGCCCGATTCATACTGCTGACGGAGTTCTTCGTCAAACAGTAACGCAAAATCCCAATCGCTAGACTCTCTGTTGTCACCCCTTGCTCTAGACCCAAAAAGTACCAGCAATTTAAGGTAGGGAACTTGTTCCAGGATTTTTGGGAGATTTGATTTTAGATCGGCGATCGAAGAGTTCGGGGTAATCATAGAGATGCTTCCCATTTAACTGAACAGTTGCTAATCAGAATCAGCGAGGCGAATCCGTACTCTGCTCAATTCAGCAGTAACAATTGCGCCTGCACAAAGTTCCTCATTGTATCGAGGTAACACTTGCAAACAAACTTGGGACTGTTGCGCGGTAACGAGATTCACCAAGCGTAGGATTCCCGCATGGGGATGTCCCCGAACGATCGCCATTTCACCAAAATCCTTATCCAAGGTAATGAGGACACGGGCTTCTCGATAAGCGATCGCCAAGATTTCCTCATCACCTGGATCGGATTCCCATTCACCAACCCAAACCACGTCATAGCCAGCAGCCACAAGAGCATTACGAACGTTATACCAGACACAGGAATCAAGCAGAAGCTTCATTCTTAAGTCTCCAGCATGAGGGGTTCAATCCGCTCATGGCTTACCAAGCGACGAGCATAAATCAGGCAGGCTTGAATATCTTCCCGCTCTAGCCAAGGATAAGCGGATAGCAATGTTTCCACGGTATCGCCAGCGGCAAGCATTCCCAAAATATGTTCGACAGCAAGACGGCGACCTCTAACAATAGGTTTACCTCCAAAAATTTGGGGATTTACAGTGATGCGTTCCAAAAGTTTCTGTTCGTTCACCATGAAGGATAGCTCCAGTAGTTGAGACTACCGATAACTAGCTTTCACACATTGCGCTTTTACCGGAAACTTAACCAGCCATCATTAACTAACAACAATGCCAGTTATTTCTGGGGGTCGAGATTACCTACGTCTGGACTTAATGCCGCAAGCTAAAAAGAGAAACTGAGTAAGACTGCAAGCCAAGAATATCCAGACGCATTGTGTGAAGCTAGCTCCTGCCACCCTTCATGACGTAAACTTTCAAGATATACTAGTGATCTGCCAAGGAATCTTTAAGGGATTTACGACCCCTTAAAGATTCCTTGAGTTTAAATTTGTAATGAAAGACTAACTCCAATAAAAAATAGACAGACTACTAGCTAGGCAGCTACCTCCATCAAAAGTTGGTAAGCAAACTCATTATGGGCTAGAGAAATGGTATCAATACGATATCCATCCTCACGCAAGCTGTGAATGACAGCGCTGAATCGATGGGTAATACCGACCAGCTCTTTTGCAGAGTGAGGTTTTCCATCTGCAAGAATTTCCCGGATCTGCTCTTTTTTACTCATATAAGGTCTTTACTCCTCTAGTAAGGAATTACTACAGCTTGAAGGTAACATGTGCGACCTCAACGATCAAGGGGTCGCTTAAGCATAGACCTATTTAACGTTAAATAAGTCAAAGCTTTGCACTACATGGTAATCTTGGGGAAACGGGGGAGGTTGATGGGCATGCTTGACGAAGACTAAAACCCTCTCAGGGATTGAAATAAATACGTCTGTGCTTACTGGCGCAAGCTGGGTCCCTCCGTATGCTCCATGCGAAACCCTTTCAGGGATTGAACCTAGGCGATCCATATTTCGCCTCCCTCGCTTTTGAACTGGTATGCCAGCGTGTCTAACAACAGCGCGCTCTGCCCAAATGCGATCGAATAGGGCGCGATCGCATCATGAAAGCTGTAGTTGTCGCTAATCGGGTAAATCTGGAAGTGCATCGGGAGCCGGAGCCGCTGCCGCACCTCAGTCGTAGGACGACACAGAACGTAGCTCACCAAGGCTCGATCGCGCAGCTTTTGATTGATCTCTCCTGCCCAACGGTTGTCGGGCTGCCAGATCTCAACGCCCTTGAGCACCTGCACCTTCCAGGCATCCGCCAGTTTTTCTAAAGCGCCAGGAAAGTGAAACTTCCAGTTCGATCGCTCCTCGCGGTAGGCTTTTAGCCTCATGAAGGCAAGGCAGTGAGCAAAGCGACCTTTGGGAATAGGCTGTCCGGTGCGTTTGGCAGTGGCTTCCAGCGATCGCATGAACGCCGCCTCAGTCCACAGCTCAATTTCTAAATTCCCCAGCACTCCGGGTAGATCGTAGGTCTTGTAACGGTCTGCCTCGTAGGGTTCTGTCTCGTCGTATAGCCCACACTGCAACGGACTTGACCCCCGAAAGCTACAGGCATCCTCAGCGATCGGGTTTCCGGTCTTCTGTCCTGAAAGTTGCCTCCATTCATCCGCCCAACCCATGACTCGACCTGCAACCGATCTCAGACTTGTCCCAAAAACGGTTTCACAGGCAGCCTGAAACTTCTCCCGACTGTCCGCATACTGCTGCTGAATCGTCTTGTGGTTCAAATCCACGCACAGCTTGAATGATTGCACTGCCCCCCAACGCTTGTAGTACCCTCGGAAATCGTTGATCTGGCGATATTGATCGTTGATCACCGCATTTAAGATGGGGCGATCGTACACACACTCAGCTACGAGCGGCGGTTGCTCACCCAAAAATAGCCGTTCGGCTAGAAAGTTGGGCACTAGCGCGTAAGCCGTGAAGCCATCAAAAAGTCCGTCTTCAGCATTCCGATCGTGTCTGCCCAACCGTCCCAGCCGTTGCACAAAATTACCTGCATCTGAAGATTCAAAGATCAGGAAATTGATTTTAAAGTCCACGCCCACATCGATCGTGCTAGTGCCCAACACTAAATCAGCCAAGAGCGATCGCTCCCGCTGCCCCTTGCCAGAAAGTCCCGTATTCTCGCTCACGGTTAATCCCTGCGGTTGCAGCAGCGTTTGAAAAAATGGGGTCAATCGTTTCACGGCTGCAATGGAATTGAGAATGATTGCCCCTTTGCTGCCCGGATGCTGCTGGAAGTGTTGAAGCATGAATTCAACATTCTCCTTCAGCCAGGTTTCAGAGGCTTTTGCGACAGGTTCCAATGGAATAAAGCTCAGGGCGATCGCTCTTGCCACTTGTCGCCAATCCGTTGCTTCAAGTTGCTGTTGCTGTTCTGGCGTTTCAGGATACTGATATTTGTTTTGTTCCAGTGGGTTAATAATCTGACAGCGGAACCCAGCATTCTGAAGGCGTTTGATGATCTGCTCATCTGGAGTTGCGGACAGAAACAGAAATTTCTTGCGTCGGTTTGTCGCCTGGATCAGCAGCATCGTATTGATGACACTGGCAATTTGCGGAGCCGCATAGACGTGAAATTCATCAAAAATGAACAGGTCAAAGTCTTTGTCGATTCGCCCCCAGAGCCTATCAGGACTATCCCCCTTCTGCCCCTTGATAATGTAGGCTCCCCGATGCAAAAAGTGAAAAATATCGGGGTTAGTCAACACAACTTCCCGCTGACTGGTCAATGTCTCAATGGCTGCACCTTTTTTTAATCCCTCATTTTCCGCATAAATTTCCAACTCTGCGCCACTCAAGCGCGTTACTCGCGGATCGTTCGGCGGCTGAAAGTCAGCAATATATTTTCGAGTCTGCGTTTCTTGATCACGGGCAAGTTCGTTAGTAGGATATAGGGCGATCGCATTACAGCCCCCCTGAAGCACCTCTAAAAACGCCGCCAAACTCTTGCCATCTCCCGTCATTGCCGTGTTAAACACCACATCCACATTGGGATCGCGGAGGGCTTTCAAGGTTTCGGCTTGATGCCAAGACAGCATCCAGCCTTTAGGCAGTTTAATATCCTGGGGTACTTCCAATGCAGGGCTAGAGTAGACAGGCTTGAGCGTAATGTTGAATTCCGCCATCGTTTTAGGGTGTACGTGACTGATTGCGATGTTTCCATCATGGCATCACAATAGAAAGGTGACAAGTACAAAGTGTACGTTCACTCTTGGAGTTCTCATGGGTCGTCGGGGTCAATCCGTTACGCTATCGATTTCAGATAGAGATAAAGCCCAGCTAGAGCAAATCGCCGCTGAGCAAGGGATGCTGTGGGGCGATCGCCCCAACATTTCCCGGCTCGTAGAAGCGATCGCCCGTCGAGAGTTACTGATTGGTCGCAATAACGATTGGTCAGACGATCGCATTCGAGCGCTGCAACAGGCGATGCGATCGCTAACGGATACTGGGCAACTGGACGAAGCCCAAATTCTTGCCAGGTTACTCCTCGATCGCAGGGAGCTACCGCTGCCATTACGCAGCGAAATCGAAACCCTGCTCGCCACGTCCTCCGTTCCCTGGCGAGCAGAAATCGACCAATACATTCGCTGCCAGCAGCCCTTTCAGCTCACCTACCGCGATGCCGCTGATCGCCCCTTAACGTTTACCATTCGCCACGCCAGAATTGCCTTCCGTGAAAAGCGGCAATATCTAGAATGCTGGTGCGACGAAACCGAGGGCAACCATGATTTGCCAGAATTGCAGCACAACTGGACATTGCGCCTCGATCGCATTCCCGATACAGCCCTATCTTCTGTGCGGGGAAAATGGCGATCGGGGCTAGATACCCTGGATGCAGAACTGCACCTCTTCGGTGGTTTAGCCTTTGCTTATCAGTCTCGACCCGAAGATCGCGTGAGTGAGTGGAACGTCGATCGCCCCAACAGTCGCAGAGTCATCCGACAGATCTCGAACAGTTTCTGGTTTTTCCGCGAGATTCTGCCCTACGGTGAGGATTGCCGGATTGTTGAACCAGAGAGCCTCAGAAGCCGATTCATCGCCAAATTGCGATCGCTGTGTGAGCAGTATGCGCTTTAGGCTTCGATCACCACTCGTCCGACAGGCAATGCCGCACAAGCTAAAACATATCCAGCGGCGCGATCGTCTGGCTCCAGCGCATCGGGTTCAGCCTCATATCGCACTTCTCCCTCCAGCTTGCGTTTCTTGCAGGCTCCGCAAACGCCCTGTCTGCAACTGCTGCGAATCTTGATGCCTTCTTGCTCAGCCAGTTCCAAGATGGATTCCGACCCATCGTGAGCCACTTGCTTACCAGATTTCGAGAACAGAACAACAGACTGGACAGGCGAAAGGGCAGGTGAAACTGGCGCAGGATTGGCTAAATCCGGTTTCAGCGGCTTTACCTTTTTGGCAGCGCCAAAGCTCTCTTCAGAATAATTCTGCATTGGGAAGTTTAATCCTTC
>JBBSFA010000169.1:0-6538 GCA_038239185.1 Elainellales cyanobacterium
AAAGAGGCAGCTTGGGCGCAACTGACACAGGAAATGGGATTTTCAGCCATTCAGGGCGTGACCGACCAGCTAGGCGGCAATCCGCTGGTGGATGAGCTGAAGGTCAAGGCAGCTCAATCAGACAGGGTTCCAACGATCGCCGCTCGGCTGAAAACCATGCAAGGCGTTGACAAAGTTCAGTACGTTGATGAAGCCGTTAGGCGGATTGCTCAGCTCAATCGCGGCTTGAATTGGGTCAGCGTTGGACTGACGGCGATGCTGAGCTTGACGGCGATCGCCGTGGTCACGACCACCATTCGCCTAATTGTGATGGCACGACGACGCGAGATCGAGGTGATGCAGCTAGTCGGGGCAACGAGTGATTGGATCTATTTGCCGTTTATCTTGCAAGGGTTGGTCTTAGGCATCATCGGAGCGGGATTCGCTTGGGGGCTGATTGTCGGACTGCAAGCCTTTGTGGAAAGCCTGCTGGCACAGCAGCCAGAGTTCATCCAGTTCTTAACCCAAGGAATGCAGCTTTCACTTCAGGAAACGATTTTGCTGCCGCTGGCGCTACTGGGTTTGGGGGTTGCAGTGGGGCTGCTGGGCAGTTTGTTTGCAGTTCGGCGTTTTGCTGTGCGCTAGCCGATCGCACCTTAGCCGATCGCACCTTAGCCGAATCGCACGCTAGCCGATCGCACAGTCCAGCTTCAAAGCCTGCTTCAAGAGTTGCTGATAATCGCGATCGCCTACAGAAACCGCACCGAAACGCGCCAGATGAGGATTCATCATCTGAGCATCAAACAAAGTAAAGCGACGCGATCGCAAATGTTCTACCAGCTTGACCATCGCGACTTTCGAGCCTTCGGGAATTCGATAAAACATTGATTCGCCAATAAACGCCCCCGCGATCGCAATCCCCAAAATGCCACCTGCTAGCTGATCGCCCTGCCAAGTCTCAAAGCTGTGCGCCCAGCCCGCTAGGTACAACTGCCAGTAAATTTCTTTCAGCTCCTCAGAAATCCAGGTTTCGTCGCGATCGGCACAGCCTTCCACCACGGCTCGAAAGTCGCGATCGATCGCAACACTGAAACGATTTTGATTCAAAACCCGACGCAGCGAAGTCGGATACCGGAAGCGATCGTCTAGCGGAATCAGAGTGCGATCGCTGCTGGTATACCAGCCTAAGTTTTCCCCCTCCTCATCCGCCATCAAGAAATAGCCTTCAGCATAGGCATTAATGATTTCGGGAATGTTGTACTGAGGATGAAACGGAGACTGAATCATGAATGGATTTTTGCAAGGGCATTAACGGGCGTAGACTATTCCATTAAACCCCAGCGAGAATTTGAGTGCCGTTTTTTCAACTAAGAACGGTAGGATTGAGGGAATCCTGCTCAACCTGTTGCATCTAGTGAATTTGTTTAGTCGTCCTTCGGCTTCTGTAGCCGTCCGCGATCGCCTACCCACTCTTAAAGCGCTGCTGACCGCCGAGCGTCTGGCTCCGATCGCTGTGGGCATAGTCTTTTTGCTGATCTGGGAAGTTAGCGTGCGGTTCACCCACACGCCGCCCTACCTGCTGCCCATGCCCACAAAGGTTTTCCAGACATTGATTACCGAATGGGGATCGCTGTTTCCCTCGCTGATGATTACCGTGGAGATTACGCTGGTTGCCTTCGTAGCGGCGATCGTCACAGGTCTGTTCGTAGCAATTCTGTTTACCCAGAGCAAATGGATTGAGCGCAGTTTCTTCCCCTATGCGGTGATCTTGCAGACCACGCCGATTGTGGCGATCGCCCCGCTGATTATTCTTTGGGTGCGGCAGGCGGTGCAGGACGAGAGCGCTACGTTCGTTTCGCTGGTGATTTGTGCTTGGCTGGTCGCTTTTTTCCCGATTCTCTCTAACACCACATTGGGGCTGAACAGCGCCGACCATAACTTGATCAACCTATTTCAGCTCTACAAAGCCTCTCCTTGGCAAAGCCTGCTCTACTTGCGGCTGCCGAGCGCTCTACCTTACTTTTTGGGCGGTTTGCGGATCAGCGGCGGATTGGCCTTGATTGGCGCAGTCGTCGCTGAATTTGTCGCAGGCACAGGCGGAACGCAGTCAGGCATCGCCTACCAGATTTTGATTTCCAGCTTCAATTTACAGATTCCCCGCATGTTTGCCGCGCTGCTGATGACCACGGTTTTGGGCGTTTTGATCTTTGTGGTGCTGACGATCGTTTCCGATTTTTTGCTGCGAAACTGGCATGAAAGCGCCGTCAGACGCGAGAATTAGGAGGACGCGAAAGGTGTTTCTTACGGTTTGAATGTTCTATGGTGTCTTATTCCGATCGCTATTGGCTGAAAAATGTGCATGTTCCAGTTGCCCTATTGCCGCAGAGCAGCGCGGCGATCGCAGCACCCCCCACGGCTGAAGGATTGGTTCTGGTGGATATTGAAATCCGCAAGGGGGCGATCGCTCAGATTCTGCCCGGTGGAACTTCGTTTTCGGATCTGGTGGAAGCGATCGATCTGCGGAAAGGAATTGCCTTCCCCTGCTTCGTGGATATGCACACCCATTTGGATAAAGGACATATTTGGGGACGGGCAGCAAACCTGAGCAGCCGCTTTGAGAATGCCCTAGAAGTTGTGGAGCGCGATCGCGAGAAATATTGGGATGGCGAAGATGTCTATCGGCGGATGTCATTTGGGCTGAAGTGCAGCTATGCTCACGGCACAAAGGCGGTGCGAACCCACATCGATGCCTTCGCGGAACAGGCAGCAATCAGCTTCGGCGCGGTCAAGGCGCTGCGATCGGAGTGGCAAGGTCGAGTCGAGTTGCAGGCGGTGTCGTTAGTGCCGCTGGAGTATTTTCAGACCCCTGAGGGGGAGAAGTTAGCCGATCTGGTCGCAGAAGCAGGCGGCGTGTTGGGCGGCTTGGCGCTGATGACCGACACGCTCGATCGAGATCTCGATCGAGTGTTTGCCATGGCAAGCGATCGGGGCTTAGATCTAGACTTTCACTGCGATGAAAGCGGTGATCCCAACGCCATTGCTTTACGGCAGGTCGCTGCGGCTGCCCTCCGTCATTCCTTTGAAGGGAAGATTGTCTGTGGTCACTGCTGTAGCCTTTCCGTGCAGCCGCCCTCAGAAGTCCAAAAAACCTTGAGTTTGGTCGCGCAAGCCCAGATCGGCGTAGTCAGCTTACCGATGTGCAATCTGTTCTTGCAAGACCGCAACCAGCAGGCTTCACAGTCTTTCGTCCAAACCGCCGCCTCGCCGCCTGCCACCCTAAAACTAGACTTCGGCTTCCCGACCGCGACTCCGCGCTGGCGGGGCGTGACTTTGCTGCATGAGTTGAAGCATTCGGGGGTTCCAGTTGCCGTTGCCAGCGATAACTGCCGCGATCCGTTTTTTGGCTTTGGCGATCACGACATGCTGGAAGTCTTCAATCAAGCAACCCGGATTGCCCACTTCGATGCCCCCTATGGTGACTGGTGCAAGAGCGTCACGGCAACGCCCGCGCAGCTCATGGGGCTACCGCTGGGTCGAATCGAGGTCGGTGCAGCCGCAGATCTAGTGTTGTTCAAGGCGCGCTACTTTAGCGAACTGCTGGCGCGCCCCCAGTCCGATCGCACGGTGCTGCGCTATGGCAAGGCGATCGACACCACGCTGCCGGACTACGCAGAGTTAGATGACTTGATATAGCCGCCTGCTCAAGCGGTCGCTTCTTCCTTCGCTTCAGCAAATGGCTCTAGCCCGATCGCTCCGATGTCTGCCAGCAGTTGGCGATCGGCATCGCGATCGGGATTCTCTGTCGTCAACAGCTTTTCGCCATAGAAGATCGAGTTAACCCCTGCCAAAAAGCACAAGACCTGGGCTTCGCGAGACAGACTAGTGCGTCCAGCGCTGAGCCGAACTCTGGCTTTGGGCATCAGAATCCGGGCAGTCGCGCACATCCGCACCAAATCCAGCGGATCAACGGGCTGCTGCTGCTCCAGCGGTGTGCCTTCGATCGCAATCAGGGCGTTAATCGGCACACTCTCTGGATGAGGGTTCAGAGTGGCTAGCACTTGCAGCATCCCGGCGCGATCGCTTAATGTCTCGCCCATGCCGATAATGCCACCGCAGCAGAGTGTAATCCCTGCTCGTCGAACGCGATCGAGTGTCTGAAGCCGATCGCCATAGGTGCGGGTGGTAATGATTTGCTCATAGTAATCTGGACTAGTGTCCAAATTGTGATTGTAGGCAGTCAGTCCAGCGGCAGCAAGGCGTTGCGCCTGCGGTTCAGTCAGCATTCCTGCCGTCACACAGGCTTCCAGCCCCAGCGATCGGACTCCCTGCACCATCGCCAACATCTCCTCAAACGGCTTGCCATCACGAATCTCGCGCCACGCCCACCCCATGCAAAACCGCGTCGAACCCAGCGACTTCGCCCGCTGAGCTGCCTCCAGCACTTGATCTACGGACTGAGTAGCCTGCGGCTCAACGGTAGTTTCGTAGTGCGCCGATTGCGGACAGTAGGCACAGTTTTCAGCACAGCCGCCCGTCTTCACGCTCAGCAGCGTCGCGAGCTGAATCGCGCTGTATGGGTTGTGCTGCCGATGGACTGTCTGGGCACGATAGACCAAATCCAAGAGCGGGAGCTGCAAGATTTCTAGAATTTCAGCGGTTGTCCAGTTGTAGCAAATCTCGGCGCAGGTCATGGTTAGTTGCAACGAAAGGGCAATTTCGCATAATAGCGCGAGTCGATCGCTGTGGCGAGGCGACTGCTCTAAATGTCATGAAGGCTCGATCGCCACTTTGATCACCTGCCGATTTTTCATATCCTGAAACACTTGCTCTAGCTGCTGGAGCGGCTGATGATCGCTGATCAACAGTTCAAAGGGGAGCGATCGCCCTGCCAGCAAATCCAAAGCCTCGCGCACATACTTTGGCGTACTGTGAAACACCCCTTTGAGAGTCAGTTCGCTGTAGTGCAGTTGCTCTGTGCTGACATTAATCGTGGTATCGCGTGGACAGCCGCCAAACAGATTGACCGTAGCTCCGGGTCTTGCACAGGCGATCGCCACCTCCCAGGCTGCGGGTGATCCAGTGGCTTCCACCACGACATCGGCTCCCCAGCCATCGGTCAGCGATTTGACCACTTCCGGCACATTTGACTCGCGGTGATGAAAGGTTTTGGCAACCCCAAAGGCTTCTCCGACCTGCAACCGTGTGGCGCTGCCGCCAAACAAAAACACCTCTGCTCCGCGCTGCGCCAAAGCTCCGGCAAACATCAAGCCGATCGCCCCATCGCCCAACAGCGCCACGCGATCGCCCGGTTTGACATTCGATCGCGCAGCTCCGTGCAAAACGCAGGCAAGCGGCTCTGTCATTGCGGCGATCGCGTCGGGCAAGTCGGCGGGAATCGGCAGCAGGTTGCGCTGGACGATCGGGGCTGGAATCTTGAGATATTCGGCAAAAGTGCCGTTGTTGAAGCTGAGATCAGTACAGAGCGAATATTCCTGCTTGTGGCAGAAAAAACAATTCAAACAGGGCGCAGAATTATTGGCTACGACGCGGTCGCCGATCTGCCAACCTGTGACTCCTTTGCCGATCGCCACAATGGTTCCAGCCGCTTCATGTCCAAACAGGGTGGGCAGCTTCAGCATTTTGGCATGACCGCCGCGCCGCCACACCTTCAAGTCAGTGCCGCAGGTTGTAGCAGCTCCGACTTTGATCACGACTTCGCCAGGGTTGGGCGTGGGGTCGGCGATCGTTTCTAGACGCAAATCTTCTTGACCGTAGAGTAAAGCAGCTAACACGGGCAGATTGGGTAACGACACTCTTTATCCTCTCAGTAATCCTCTCAGATCTGAAGCGCTTCAACTCTTGCAGCCGCAGATTTCCCGGTAGAATGCAAAGTCACGGTAGAATGCAAGGTCTAAGGCGATCGCGATCGCCGCAGTCCTCCTCTTTTAAACTCCTCCTATGACAACACACTCTTATCCCAATGTGCCTGACATCGCCGCTGAGGACTACCTTGTGGTGGGACTCGCGACTTGCTTCATTAAAACAGACGGGGAAGTCCATCAGGTGCAAGTGGTGGAACCGATTGCCTCTTCCTCCCTAGAAACCCTGCTGTTGGGAATTCCCACCTCGTATGAGCTGGTTTATGCCACGACGATCGGCGCTGTGTTGCCCACGGAGGAGCCGGTGCTGCCAGCCCATTTCCCCGCCGAAGCGCAGTGGTGCGATGATTTTGCCTACCGCGCTACCGCCGCTACTCGCACCTATAAGAGCCATCCAGAGGCTAAGGCGCACCTTGCTCCAGGCGCTAGCAAGTCAGATTTTAATTATTCGATCGAGCGGAAGCGGGTGTTGAACTCCGATCGCATCGTCAAAACAGAGGACAACGTGAAACAGCACGCCTACACGCATCAAAATCTTTAGCAGGGCAAACGCATCTTATTCGAGCAAGACCTTGAGCAAGTAGTCCTCATCCCACCCTGCCCGCAGTCGCTTGTTCTTGATGCCGAGTTTTGCAGTGGTCTCTTGAGTCAGTAAGTTGAGGGCAATGTGCCGCACCACC
>JBBSFA010000170.1:0-6529 GCA_038239185.1 Elainellales cyanobacterium
ATTTATTTTTCGTCGCGTTTCGATGCGCGCAGATCCCGTGATTCTTCTTCCATTGCCTGTAAAAATTGGCTGAGTGCGGGCAGCACATCAAACTTGGCGGACACCGAGCCGGGTTCTGTCCGCACTCGATCGCGAATCTCTTTGAGTTTATTTTGAAGCTGCTTGGCAATCCCAAGCGCATCTCGCTCCAGCTTAGAAACTTGCTGCGACTGATAAAACTTGAGCGCAGCCCCTCGTAGCACTTGCAGGGTTGCCTCTTCGCCGTAGCTGTTGGGCATAAACCGACAGCGCAGCAAGATCCGATTGCGATCGTACACATACTCTGCCTCTATCTGCTCCAGCTTGTCCACCGGATCTGGCGCTAACTGCATCAGTTGCTTCAGGGAATTGATCATGCCTCGAAAGTGGGGAAGCGGAAGTTGCTCTAGCACAGACTGCAATACACCATCCTGGCTCCAGAGAATCCGCCCATGGGTCGCATGACATTCGAAGTACAGTCGCCCGATGCCGTGTGCCAAAACCCGTGCCAAAAGCTCTTGCAAAAGATCCTGTGGAGGCAAGTCTGCCAGCGACTCTAATGAACGCTGGGACTGGCGAGCCTGCAATGCTAGCACTGGCAGCGACTCTAGGAGTGACACATTTAAGGGAAACGAGGCGGCACGCTCAATTCGATCGATCGCTTTTGGAGGCGGGGCGGACACCGATGGTACTGGATGGCTAACTGGATGGCTTGGCAGACTATCTAAATACTCCGGGCTATCGACAATTAGCGTTTTACGATCGCTGGGATCAGTTTCCTGCTCTATTTTGGCTCTGATAGAAAAATAATTTTGTTCAGAATTGAGTGCTTCTGGTTTCAGCGCTTGTGCTTTTATGGGCGGCTTTTTGCCCAGTGGCTTTTTGCCCACATATTTGAGATAAGCCGTCAGAGCAACTTGCAATGCCTCTGATGAGATTTGGCGCGGCATCAGGGAGTAATGGATGTAGGAAATCATCCGCCGAGCGTATTCTGTGGCTGAAGTATCTTCCAGGCTCACCATACCCAGAAACAGCCGATCGCCCTCAATGAAGAGCGGCAGAACTTGGTGATACAGACAAGCTTCAAACGGCAGTACCCGATCAATCAGGGTAAACATCTGATCAATGCTAAGGCGATCGACCCAATCTCCCTGAAACTGAGCGAGAATGAGCTTCTGAATCGCCTCCGATGGCTGAGATAAGTCGCGATCGCCTGGAGAAGACATAGTTACCAAAAATATTTAAATTAACTGGACTCGTTAAACCTCTAATATGCAGCCCTGTTGAGCCGCATTCCAGGCTGCATCTCTCTAGTCCAGCATTCCCACATCCAGTTTTGAGTTAACGATCGCCCGATTGTCTCGTCGTAACTCGATCGCACTCTATCCAACTGAAGATCCAACTGCTTCAAGATCCAACTGCTTCAAGACCCACTCCGTACCTCCTGAGCCGCTAAATAGAGCTTGCTCCATTCGCCTGTGACTTGGGTGATCTTGAGATTCAGCTCTTTGGCGATCGCCTCTAAATTTTGCCCGCCCTTCAATTTGTCTAGCAATTGCTGCTGAAAGCTAGTCAGACCATCCCAAAACTTTTGCCACTGGTCGGGAGTCAACCCTAGGCTATGTTCCGCCAGCGACGTGCCTAGCCAACTGCCCACTAGGTCGGATTGATGCTTGAAGCCAAACACCCGAATGGCGTGATAGTTAATTTTTTCTCGCAGTCGGTAAACTTGCTTGATGGGCAGATCCAAAGCCAGCGCGATCGCCTCCTGCGACTGCCCTTGTAGGTGTAGCTTTAGCCATTCTGCGGCTACAGGCTCCACCTGCTTCTCCAGATAGTCTGAGAACTCTTGAATCACTTTGTTGCGGAGCATCTGCTGCTCTTCGGTCGCCTGCTCATTTTGGTGGCGAGCGATCGCCTGACTGTCGAGCAGGCTGAGCGGATTGTCGGCATCATCGGGCGTGATTTCTTCCGACACCAGCCGAATCAGATCGCCCGTTGGGACTTGGGTCATGCCGCCCCGCTGCGATCGCCGCAAATAGTTGACGAAGCGATAGACCAAGAGCGGCTGGTTGCGAATGGGTCGCAGGCAATATTCTTCAATGCTGGCGAGCATCAGCGCATTCCGCAGCCTTGTATCTGGCGTACACTGGGCAATCCAGGCGATCTGCTGCCGCATGTAGTTATCGCTCTGCATCAGCTCTTGGATCACCTCTTGCAGCACATCCATCACGGTGCGGTGGCGATCGCGGGAGAGGGCGACCCAGGTGCGGATTTTGCTCCGAATCAGGAAAAGACTGCTAAGGCGCTGTAGTAGCTGACGATAGGCGCGCTCTGGCGGCACACCCAAATAGCGCTGCTGCAAAATCCGCAGGCGATAGTCCATTGCCTGGTTTGCCACCGCCTGCTGTGCCGGAAGCATTTCCTCAAACCGCTGCGGATTTTCTCCCAATAGCCAGGACACCACGCTTTCCTGTTCGGTCAACGATAGGGTCGGGCAGCCCTCTTGGAGGCGCGATCGCCAGTCTTTCCGGAGTTCTTCAACTACTGCCATCCCATCGTCGATCCTTGCTGCGTAGGGGTTGATGCTCACTTGCTCACTTTCTGATCAATTTTCTATTTCTAGCCAATTTTCTAGTTATACTCTGCTTTCCAGAAGATTTGGTTTGCCCGATTGGGTGCAGCCTACTCCTCACTCGATTCGACGATCGCGGTTGCCAGATTTTGCAAGGTTTCTGTCAGTTGCTTGAGCCGCTCTGTGACACCATCCTGGTTTTCGATCAGGATCTGGACAGAATCGCTCAAGGCAAAAAGCTGATAGTTTTGCTGCTGCACTTGAGTGGTTAATGTATCTACCTGTAACGCAAGTTTATCGACTGTCTCAGTTGTGGCAAGCACCGCTTCCCCAATTCGCAGAACGATCGACTCCAAATTATCTGCTTGGACTTCCACCCCTCACTACCTTCCGTTCAATATTGGATTATTTCTTTAGCAAGCCGCTAAAGCGATACTCGAAGCCTGCGATCGCAAAGTGTCGATCGCAAACCTGTAGTGCCCCAATCCGCTGAGATTTTACAGATTTTAATACTTTACAAAATTTAAAGCTTTACAGCTTTCTAAGACTTTACAAATAGAAATCTTGCCTCATCCTATTCCATCGCTTCCCCCTGAATTCACTCCTTTCTTATCCCTGATCTTGGGTTTCTTTTCTATAGCTTAGTAACCAGTTCACCATTGTGGCACGGCGGGTCTTGCGAGGAACCAACTCATTCACCTTGTATCCCTCAAAGCCCAGCTCTTCTTTCAAGAGCTGTTTGTTCTGCGGCGGAATCGATCGCGTCAGTTTCACGGTTGCCGGACGACTCTCCACAAAATCGGGCGGCGTTGGATAATCTGCTTGCCAACTTGCCTTAGCATTGGCAGAATCCCACTGCTGAGTGCGATCGTCGTATTGGTAGCCCAGCGTTTGCCAGACGAGCTGATTGGCAGTGGCATCGTCAATTTCATCGCGCAGGATTGCCCAAAGCGTATCGTCGGTCAGAGGCGGCACAGGCATAAGCAAGATAGAGAAGTCGCGGATGGAATAGGGACGCTGAAGAAATCGGCACAGGGTTGTCCAGGAAACCGATCGCGTTTCACACACTAGTATATAAGTAGCGTTTAACTGTCTCTGCCCTGCAAGTCGTTGTAGGGCTTTTTATTGAGCTTTTCAGGGCGAGAAATCTGAAATTGTTCTTACATAACTTCGATAAGTCAGAAAGTTGCGCTAGAGTGCAGCAAAGCTAGTGATTAAGATTAACTTAGTTGAAGCGCAGCAACGAAGGTGACTCCGTGAAAATTGCTTGGGAACCTAGTATCTACGTGGGTAATGCGCCCGTATTCTGCACAATTTGCGGTCGTCGGTCTTACCCAATTCGCAATCGCCGCAACCAGCTCTTACTGGCGGTAATTTACGATCGGCGAGGGGTAGCTTGGGGAGAAGCCTGCCGGGATTGTGCTGCTTCTGGCTCAGATGGCATTAAAGCTCGCATCCAGGAGCGAGTCTGCTCTCTGCAAGAAAAAATGGACGAGCTGAGAATGCTGGCTGAAGAAGAAATTGAAACCCCCTCCTTAGAGCAAGAATTCCAAGTCCACTGCCAGGATGCTTCATAGCGGTGAAACCTATTTTTGCCGCTTGCGTTTTGTAAAGATTGTTGTAGACACTAACAAAAAGCTGCCGACTAGCAGCGAAATCGCCAGTCCAGTCGCGATCCAATCAAATGTATCGGACTCAAGCCAGTCGATCGAGTTCACAGGTTTAACTGAGCCTCAATGCCGGATCGCCTTGCCCAACCTGATTGCGCTGGATCGCGATCGCCACACAGCCTAAGTTAATGGCAATGCAGACAGATCCCAGAAACGCCAGGATGAAGGTCGGAGCCATAACCACGCCGATTGAGAACCATGCCAGCACATGCGAAAGCAAAGTCAGCGCATAGAGGCTGGCGAACACGACCATGAGCCGAACTTGGGCGATCGGGCGACGATACCAAACTAGCAGCATCGTTTGCAGCGTTGCTAACAGGTTCGCAGGCACTAGCACCGCACAAATGGCAATGCAGTAAGTACAAGAGAATTGAACGAGTGCATCAACGGTGAGCATTTAAAAAATTGAAGCTGTCGAAGCCGTTAGTATCACCTAAGCATAGCGCTTAGCGCTCAGGAAAGCAGAGCCGATCGCGATCGAGTCTGCTTTTTTCCTATTAACTTTCTTGAAATCTCGCGATCGGCTTGGGAACTTTGCCCTCAGAATTTCGTCCCCCTAGGGGATGCCTCTAACGGCAGTTTCGGAGGCTATTTCTAAACAGCAACACAGGCATGACTGGCATGATTGACATTACAGCGCAAGCAATTTTTCCCGTGTCTAATGTAACAATCTGCAAGATAAAATTATGATTTTTAATTTTCAAGGAGTATTTCGATTCAGCAAATCCTAAAACAGCAGCCAGACTAAAATTGAATTTCTCAGCTTGCGCCTAGCTTGATTTCCCCTAATGATTAAGTACTCCCTTCGTTGGGCTATGTCATCCGACCCAATTGCTGCTGCTATCAAGCCGTTGCGATCTTACATTCATTGCCCGTTGCCCTGTCTTTAGGAGGCATGAGATGCCGACAATTCCTCAGATTGACAAGATTGACAGTCCAAACGTCCATAAATCTTCTGGGAAACAGCCATTTTCCAGACCTCAATTGGGGACACTGATCCTGCTGACAGTGGTGGTGCTTTCTGGTGCGATCGCTGCGGCTTGGTTTGCCGGGCAAGGCACGATTAGTCAAATTTTCTACCAGTTCAATGAGCTGCAAAATCGACCGCCGCTTTGGTTAGAAGTGCCGATGGTAGCTGGGGGCTACTTGATTGTGCCAACGGTCGCGCTGTTTCTGTTTGTGCTGCTGGTAATGCGAATTTCGCCGCGTCCCCGCCCTTGGTCAAGAGTGCTGGTCGTCGGCATTTTGTTGACCTTAACCGCCCGTTATTTGCTGTGGCGATCGCTGTCCACCCTCAATGTCTCGACTCCGCTGAATGGAGTCTTTAGCCTGGGACTCTTTTTCCTGGAGCTAATCATGCTGGCTAATTCGATCATTCAGCTTGTTTTGATGCTGCAAGTGCGCGATCGCCGACGGGAAGCAGATTTGCTGGCAATGGATGTGACGGAAGGCAGATTCATGCCCACGGTGGATGTGATGATCCCCACCTTTAACGAACCTGCGTTTATTCTCAAACGCACGGTGATTGGCTGTCAGGCACTCAAGTATCCGTTCAAAACGGTTTGTCTTTTGGATGATACGAATCGACCAGAGGTCAAAGCGATCGCGGAAGAGTTGGGTTGCACCTACATTGCCCGCTCCGACAACCGTTATGCGAAGGCAGGCAATCTCAATCATGCGATCGCGCAAACCACAGGCGATCTGATTGTGATCTTCGATGCAGATTTTGTGCCGACCAGTAATTTCTTGACGCGCACAGTTGGATTTTTTCAAGATGCTCAAGTTGGTCTGGTGCAGACTCCCCAAAGCTTTTACAATTCTGATCCGATCGCCCGTAACTTGGGTCTAGAAAATATTCTCACGCCCGATGAAGAAGTATTTTATCGGCAGATTCAGCCGATTCGAGATGGCGCAGGCAGCGTGATTTGTTCTGGTACCTCTTTTATTGTGCGTCGGAGTGCGCTAGAAGAAACTGGCGGCTTTGTCACAGATTCGCTGAGCGAAGACTACTTTACTGGAATTCGCCTGTCTGCTCAGGGGTATCGCCTGATTTATCTAGACGAGAAACTCAGCGCAGGGCTGGCGGCAGAAAATCTTGCTGCTCATGCTATGCAGCGGTTGCGATGGGCAAGAGGTACTTTACAAGCCTTTTTCATTCAAGCCAATCCGCTGACCATTCGGGGCTTGAATCCGATTCAGAGAATGGCTCATTTGGAAGGCTTGCTGAGCTGGTTTACCAGCATTTCACGATCTGGCTTTCTGCTCA